>DATBWJ010000072.1:0-7735 GCA_036514935.1 Xanthobacteraceae bacterium | reverse complement strand
GGAGCCGGCCTTCGGCCGCGATGGCAAAATCTACCATCGCGACGACGGCGCACGACCGGACAGCACCGTGGAGTCGCTCGCCAAGCTCAAGCCCGCATTCGAGCGGCCGTGGGGGAAGGTCACCCCGGGCAACTCCTCGCAGATCACCGACGGCGCCTCGTGGGTGATCCTGGCCTCGGAGGACGCGGTCAGCAAATACGACCTCAAGCCGCGCGCCGTCATCCTCGACAGCCAGTGGTCGGCGCTTGATCCCTCGATCATGGGGCTCGGGCCGGTCCTGTGTTCCACTGCCCTGCTGCGACGGCATCAGCTCGCGCTGGCCGACATCGAGCTGTGGGAACTCAACGAGGCATTCGCCGCGCAGGTGCTCGCCTGTCTTGCGGCCTGGCAAGACGAGACGTTCTGCGGCGAGGTGCTCGGGCTCGAACGCCCGGCCGGCGCGATTCCGCGCGATCGCCTCAACGTGGACGGCGGGGCGATCGGCCTCGGCCATCCAGTCGGCGCCAGCGGCAATCGCATCGTGCTGCATCTCGTCAACGCCATGAATCGGCTCGGCCTTAGACGCGGCATCGCCACCGAGTGCATCGGCGGCGGGCAAGGCGGCGCCATGCTGATCGAGGCCGTCTGACATGAAGACGTGGGACGTCCTGGCGCCGCGCAATCTGGAACTGGGCCCGCTCGCCGGCAGCGCGCCGGGGGGTGGCGCCTGGAAACACTGGCGGCTGGCGCGCGACGAGGACGGCATCGCCTGGCTCGTGATCGACCGGCCCGGCACGAGCGCCAACACGCTGTCCGAGGAGGTGCTGCTCGAACTTGACGGCGTCCTCGCGCAGATCGAGCGCGAGCCGCCGAAGAGTTTGGTGATCCGCTCCGCCAAGGGCGCAGGCTTCATCGCCGGCGCCGATGTCGGCGAGTTCCGCGGCACCGCCGCTACCGCCGATATCGAGGCCCGTCTCACCCGCGCGCACGCCGTTGTCGACCGCCTGGATCAACTGAAAGTCCCGACCCTTGCCGTCATCCACGGCTACTGCTTGGGCGGCGGGCTCGAGATCGCGCTCGCCTGCGACTACCGCGTGGCGATCGAGGACGCCCGCCTCGGCTTCCCGGAAGTGCTGCTTGGATTGCACCCGGGTCTTGGCGGCACGGTGCGCCTGACGCGCCTGATCAACCCGGTCGAGGCGATGAGGACGATGTTGACGGGACGGACGCTGCGCGCGCGCCAGGCAAGGTCGCTCGGTCTCGTCGATGCGGTGATCCCGGAACGCCACGTGCGCGCGGCCGTGCAAGCTGCCGCCGCCGGGGAGCTCAGGACCACCCGCGCCAAGGCGTCGGTCCTCCTGCTCAACAGCGGACCCGCACGCGGGTTGCTCGCTGCGCGCATGCGCAAGGACACGGAGAAGAAGGCGCCGGCCGAGCACTACCCCGCCCCACATGCGCTGATCGACCTGTGGGAGAAGAACGGCAGCGACATGCGGGCGATGCAGGCGGCCGAGATCGCATCGTTCGCGCGCCTGATCGTGTCGCCAACGGCGCAGAACCTCATCCGCGTCTTTTTCCTGCGCGACAAGCTGAAGGCGCTGAGCGGCGGCGACTGGCCCGGCCGGCGCGTGCACGTCATCGGCGCTGGCGCCATGGGCGGGGACATCGCGGCGTGGTGCGCCTGGCAGGGGCTGACTGTCACGCTTGCCGATGTCAAGCCGGAGCCGATCGCCGGCGCCATCCAGCGCGCCGCCGCGCTCTACCAGAAGATCGGTCACAAGGGCGCCGAGGCCCGCGACGCGCTCGACCGCCTGGTGCCCGACCTCAGGGGCGACGGCGCGCGCTTGGCCGACCTCGTCATCGAGGCGGTGCCGGAACGGCGCGACCTCAAGCAGAAAATCTACGCCGCGACCGAGCAAGTTATGCGCGCCGACGCCATCTTGGCCACCAACACGTCGAGCATCCCGCTTGAGGAACTGCGCGAGGGGTTGCGGCGGCCCGAACGTTTCCTCGGCCTGCATTTCTTCAATCCGGTCTCGCGCATGCAACTCGTCGAGGTGGTACGCCATGATGGCGTCGCGCCGGACGTGCTGGCAACGGCGAACGCCTTCGTCGGCCGCATCGATCGATTGCCCGCCCCGGTGAAGAGCTCGCCCGGTTTCCTGGTCAACCGCGCGCTCGCGCCCTACCTGATGGAAGCGCTGACCATGTTCGACCAGGGCGTGCGCAAGGAGACGATTGACGCCGCCGCCCAACGCTTTGGCATGCCGATGGGTCCGATCGAACTCGCCGACGAGGTCGGCCTCGACATCTGTCTTAATGTCGCCGACACGCTGCGCGCCCAGCTCGGCCGGCCAATGCCGGAGACGCCGAAATGGCTGCGCGAGAAGGTCGAAAAGGGCGAGCACGGCCGCAAGGCCGGCAAGGGCCTCTATGAATGGAAGGACGGCAAGGCGGTCAAAACCACGGACGCACCCGCCCCCGGCCCCGAACTGACCGACCGCCTGATCCTGCCCATGCTCGACGCGTGCGTGGCCTGCCTGCGCGAGGAGGTGGTCGCCGACGAGGAGACCATCGACGCCGCCATGATCTTCGCGACCGGCTTCGCGCCGTTCCGCGGCGGGCCGCTCCATTACGCCCGCACGCGCGGCATCGCCGACGTGCGCCAGGCGCTCGAGCAGTTGGCCGCGAAACACGGCG
Organism: Xanthobacteraceae bacterium; assembly: GCA_036514935.1. Lineage (GTDB taxonomy): Bacteria > Pseudomonadota > Alphaproteobacteria > Rhizobiales > Xanthobacteraceae > DATBWJ01. The sequence continues at coordinate 5,056 of DATBWJ010000072.1, read as the reverse complement.
AGCGATTCCGGCCCGACCCCGGCTGGACGCAGATGGGTTCCACCTGACACGAGGTCGCAAGTCGCGCAACGACGTGGCGAGCGCTTGACGCTGGCGGCGCGGCGGTGCACCGGTTGGGCGAAACACGGCAGCCGCAGCGCGCGGTCGCCGGAGCACAGTTTGCACGAGTAGCAGCCGTCGGAGCACTGGCATGTCGGCCATCGCGATTGCGGATCGCCTCGCCATCGAGGACCTTTACGCGGACTACGTGTGGGCCCTCGACACCGGCGACGTGGCCGGGTTCCTTGCGCTGTTTACGCCCGATGCCGTGTTCGGCGACACCGCCGGACGCCGCTATCACGGCCACGCTGCGATCGGCGGCTATGTCGGCGAGCTCACGCGCTCGGCGCCATTCCGCGGCCGCCAGCACATCATCAGCCACTTGCGCTTCAAGCCGAGCGGCGAGCGGATTGCGGTTGTGGCCTACTGGCTGGTCACCAAATGGGCGAAAGCGACCGGCGCCAAGACCATCGAGGTCAGCGGCTGGTCTGACGACGAGTTTGTCAGGACCGGCGGCCATTGGCGCTTCAGCCGGCGCATCGTGCACTACTGGAACGACACCGACCTGCCGTGGGCCGGCGCGGCGGGCACAGAGACTTGAACGATGAACTCCTACCTCACCCAAGGGCTCAAGCGGGCCGCTCAGATCAACCGCAATGGGACCGCCACCATCTGCGAGGCTCGCCGTCGCACCTGGAGCGAGGTTCGCGAGCGCGTGGCGCGTCTGGCGGGCGGGCTGCGACAGCTCGGGCTGAGCGCGGGCGGCCGTGTGGCCATCATGTCGCTCAACGGCGACCGCTACCTCGAGCTCCACTTCGCGGTGCTGTGGGCGGGCGGAACGCTCTTGCCGATCAACATGCGCCTGGCGCCCCCCGAGATCGCCTACATCCTTGCCGACGGGGAACCCGAGCTGATCTGTGCCGACGACGCCGGTGTCGCCCTGCTCGCCAACCTCGCCCCCCCGCTCACACAGCCGCGCGTCCACTTGGGCGACGCGTCCGCGCCCGAGGGATGGCACTCGTATGAGCGGATGATCGAGGCGACGCCTGCCGCCGACGACGCGGAGCGTTGCGGCCACGATCTCGCCGGCATTTTCTATACCGGCGGCAGCACCGGGAAAGCCAAGGGCGTGATGCTGAGCCACGACAACCTGATGGCGAACGCCATGAACGCCATCCTGCTCGTCGGCTTCGACCGCACCTCGGTCTACCTGCATGCGCCGCCGATGTTCCACCTCAATGACGGCATGTCGACCTACGCGGTGACCATGGTCGGCGGCACCCACGTATTCATCCCGCGCTTCGAGCCCGGCGCGTGTCTTGCCGCCATCCAGCAGTACCGCGTGACCAACGTCGCACTGGCGCCGACCATGGTCACGATGCTGATCAACCACCCCGGCGTCGAGACCTTCGATTTCTCGGCGATGCGGCAGATCCATTTCGGTTCCTCGCCCATGCCGGAGGCCACGCTCAAGCGCGCGATCGAACTGTGGCCCAATCTGCTCCTCAACCACGGCTGGGGCATGACCGAGACCTCGCCGATCGGGACCATGTTGCCGTGGGAGCTGCGGCTGCCCGCGGTCGCCGGCGAGCGCCTGCGCTCGTGCGGCCACTCGGCGCCGAACTGCGAGGTGATGGTGGTTGACGAGGCCGGCAAGGAGGTCGCGCGCGGGGCGGTGGGCGAACTGATCATTCGCGGGCCGAACGTGATGGTCGGCTATTGGAAGAAGCCGGAGGAGACCGCCGCGGCCTTGCGCAACGGCTGGCTCTACACCGGCGACGCTGCCGTCATGGACGAGGACGGCTTCGTCTACATCGTCGATCGTCTCAAGGACATGATCATCAGCGGGGGCGAGAACGTGTATTCGACCGAAGTCGAGAGCGCGATCTCGCTGTTCCCGGGCGTTGCCGAAGTCGCCGTCATCGGCATTCCCGACGAACGCTGGGGCGAGGCCGTCCACGCGATCATCGTGCCGCGGCCCGGGGCAGGGCTCGACGTCGAGAAAATCCGCCAACACTGCCGCGGCTTGATCGCCGGCTACAAAGTGCCGCGCAGCATCGAGATCCGCGCGAGCCCCTTGCCGCTGTCCGGCAGCGGCAAGGTGCTCAAGACCGTGCTGCGCGAGCCTTTTTGGCGCGGGCGGAGATTGTAGCCTCCCACGCAGGGCCGTCTGGCCGACTACGCCTTCACCCGCAACCTCTCAACGGCATCAGGATCGAGCGCGATGCCGAGGCCGGGGCCGGGCGGAATTTCAAGCCCACCCTTGGTCGGCCGGATCGGCTGTCGGGCGAGCTGGTCGCGCAGCGGATTTTCGCCCAGGTCGTACTCCAACAGGACCGGATAGGGCACGTTGTCGGTGTGCGGGTTGACCGGCAGGCTGGCGGCAAAGTGCAGGCCGGCCGCCACCGCAATGGCGCCGCCCCAGCCGCTCGGCGAGACACGCAGGTTCTCGAGCGCCGCCAGCGCCGCGATGATCCGGCCCTGCCTGAGCCCGCCGCAGGCGGCCACCGACGGCTGCACGATGTCGAGAGCGCGCGCGTCGATGAAGCGCTTGAACGTGTGCGCGGTCTGGAACGCTTCGCCGGCCGCGATCGGGATCGGCGAGCGCGCGCGCAGCTCGGCATAGCCGCGCACGTCGGTCGGCGGCAGCGGCTCCTCGCACCAGTGAATGGCGAACGGCTCGATCGCGCGCAGGGATTCAAGCGCGACATCCGGCGTGTAGTTGCCGTTGACGTCGACCATCAGCAGGATGTCGTCGCCCAGCATCTCGCGCGCGCGGCGGACGCGCTCGCGGTCCGATTTCGGGCTGACGCCGATCTTGATCTTCACGCCGGCAAACACCGACTTGTCAACCTTGGAAAGCTGCGCCTCCAAGCCGTTGTCGGGATCATCGGTGAGGTAGCCGGTCGTCGCATAGCACGGGATCACGCTTGCCGACCGGCCGCCCAGGAGATCGTGCACGGGCACGCCCACCCGCTTGCCGATCGCGTCATGGAGCGCGATATCGATGCCGCTCAGGCACGCGGTCAGGTGTCCCTCGACGCCAAAGTGATAGAGCCTGTTGTAGATCTGCGCGGCGATGAGCTCGAAGTCGAAGATGCTGCGGCCGAGGAAAAACGGCCGGATGATCGACACGTACTCGCGGATCGGCGCGAGCGGACCGAGCGCCTCGCCGTAGCCGACTGTGCCGTCGTCGGCCTCCACCGCAATGAGCGCCAGCGTACGGCGCGCATTGAGCCCGCGCGCCATGCCGTAGGCTTTGTGCGGCGCCACCACGTATTCGAGCGGCGTGATGTCCACCCTGACGATCTTCGGCGCCGCCGCTCTTGCCTGCTGCTCCATCGCGTGGCCCGTCATTTATACCTGAGCGCGCGCGAGGCGAGCTCGGCGCCCTCGACCAGCGCCCCGAGCTTCGCCCAGCCGATCCGGGGATGGCAGCGCCGCATGTGTTCCTCCCTCCATCGCGCACGCCAGCTCGCAGGCGGCTCCTCTCAGGCAAGCCCCAGAAGGCGCACCGCATTTTCCTTGAGGATCAACGGACGCACTTCGGGCCTGATGTCGATCTTTTCGAAGTCGGCGAGCCAGCGGTCGGGCGTCAGCGCGGGATAGTCGGAGCCGAACAACATCTTGTTGCGCAGAAGCGTGTTGGCATAGTGCACCAGGATCGGCGGGAAATATTTGGGCGACCAGCCGGACAGGTCGATGTAGACGTTCGGCTTGTGCTGGGCGACCGCGAGCGCTTCCTCCTGCCACGGGAACGACGGGTGCGCGAGGATGATCGGCATGTCGGGAAAATCGACCGCCACATCGTCGATGTGCATCGGGTTAGAATACTTCAGTCGGATGCCGCCGCCGCCCCGCACGCCAGACCCGACGCCGGTCTGGCCGGTATGAAACAGCGCAATCGCGCGCGCTTCGGCGATCGCCTCGTAGAGCACGTAGGCGCGGCGGTCGTTCGGGAAGAAGCCCTGGGTCGAGGGGTGGAACTTGAAGCCCTTGACGCCGAACTCGCGCACCAGCCGCCGCGCCTCCTTGGCGCCGGCGTTGCCCTTCGCCGGATCGATGCTGGCGAACGGAATCATGATATCGCTGTTCTCGTTGGCGATGCGCGCGACCTCCTCGTTCGGGTAGCGGCGATTGCCGGTCAGGCTTTCGCTGTCCACCGCAAAGACGACGCAGCCGATCCGGCGCTGCCGGTAGTAGTCGGCCATCTCGGAGAGCGAAAGCGCCCTTTCCTTTCCGCCGAAATAGGCTCTCATCGCCTCGCGCTGGGCCAATTCCTCGGGATCGGCCATGCCGGGCGGGGCATGGGCATGGGTATGGATGTCGATCGCGACCAGAGCGTTCACGTCCCACATGAATTGCTTCTCCTCAGCTCGACGTCTGCCCGCCTTCGACCGCCACCACCGCGCCATTCATATACGACGCCGCGTCGGAGGCCACGAACACGATCACGTTGGCGATTTCGCGCGGCTCGGCGAAGCGCCCCGCGAGCACGCGCGGTCGCGTCCCTTCGGCATCGGTGAGGCCTTTGTCGACGTAGCCCTTCACGCGTTCGGTCAGCGTCAATCCCGGGCACACGGCGTTGCTGCGCAAGCCCTGCCGGCCATACTCGGCGGCAAGCTGGCGCGTGAACCCGATGATCCCCGACTTGGTGGCGGCATAAACCGGTATCCGCGGGCCGCCGATGAGGCCGTAGCCCGAGGAGATGTTGACGATCGCCCCGCCGCGCGGCGCCTTGAGCAGGAGCGGCAGGAGTGCGCGCGTCATGAGGAATGCGCCGGTGAGGTTGAGCGTGAGGATGCGATTCCAGTCCTCAAGCTGAAGCTCGTGCACCGAGGCGTGGAAGTTGGTGCCCGCATTGTTGACGAGCGCCTTGAGCGTGGCCGCCTCGCGCACCAGCCGGTCGTGCACCGCGGCGGCGTCCTGCTCACGCGTGACATCGGCGACGACGCCGTCGCAGCGCCGGCCCGCCGCTGCCATTTCGCGCGCGAGGGCATCGAGACCGGCGGCGTCG
>DATBWJ010000071.1:0-11834 GCA_036514935.1 Xanthobacteraceae bacterium | reverse complement strand
GGCCGGCCGCCGCTCGTGCATATGGAATGATGCTGCGCCACCTGCGCCCGCGCTGAAAGTCGGTCGCAAGACCCGCCGTTCCCTGCCTTAAGAATCCGTGCGATAAGTCGTTTCACGCATACCAAACATGCAAAGGGGAGGCCCTCATGCTGACGCGGCGTCGGTTCGTGGCAGGAACGGCGGCGCTCGCCGCCGGCGGCATTACGTGCGCGCGGGCGCAGAGCGGGGTTGAGGGCTGGCCGACGAGATCGATCCGCGTGATCTCGCCGACCGGCGCAGGCGGACCGAGCGAGAACTTCCGCCTCTATGCCGAATACCTCAAGGCGAAATTCGGCCAACCCTTCACGATGGAGTACATGCCAGGCTCCTCGGGCGCCATCGGCGCGATGGCGGCGGCGCGCGCGGCCCCGGACGGCCATACGCTGCTGATCTGCTCCAACAGCGTCACGATCCTCGCCCCGCTGGTGATCGACAAGCATCCGCTCGACCTCAAGCGCGATCTCGTTCCGATCGTGCACCTGTTCAGCTTCCGCTTTCTCTTGGTCGCCAATCCGAAGCTCGGGGTGAAGACGCTCAAGGAGTTCGTGGACTATGCCAAGGCGCGTCCGGGTCAGCTCAACTATGGCTCGCCCGGCATCGGCACCGGCGGTCATGTCGTGACCGAGCTCTTGCTCAAGCGCACCGGCATTGAGGCGGTCCACGTTCCCTACCAGGCAACGACGCAGCAGATGATGGCAGCCGCCGGCGGCCACCTCGATTTCACCTTCGACACGCCGGGCAACGCGCGCGGCATGGTCGAGGCCGGCAAGCTGATCCCGCTCGCCGTCAGCGGCAAGGGCCGCGCGAGCGTCATGCCCGATGTTCCTTCCCTGGGCGAGCTCGGCCATCCGGTCTTCGATGGGTTGTTCGTGTCATCGAGCCTGCTCGCCCCCGCCGGGACGCCGATGCCGATCATCGAGGCCCTCAACCGCGAGATTCTCGCCAGCCAAAGCAAGCCGGACATCAGGGAGCGGATGGAAAAAGGCTCCTACGAGCAGGGCACGCAGACCGTGGCAGAGACCGTTGCGTTCTTCGAGGCCGACTACAGGAACTGGTCGGAGGTCATCCGCGAGACCGGCATCAAGGTCAGGAAGTGAAGGGCGGCCGATCAGCCTACCCCGTCATGCTCCGCGCAAGCGGAGCATCCAGTAATCACGAAACGCTGTTTTGCGACGCCATCGTGCATCATTCGCCAGATGGAGTTTACTGGATCGCCCGCTTGCGCGGGCGATGACGATGGAGGGTCCGCGCATCGCTGCCTTCGTTTAGCGCACATGGGGCGACCCGCCTCGCCCCTCAGCTCGCAAGCCGCGCCAGCGAGAGGCGGCGCGGGCGCCGGATGAGCCACAGCGCGATCGCGCCGTTGAGGACGTTCCAGGCGATGCCGTTGAGGAAGGCGATGTGATAGGAGCCGGTGAGGTCGAAGATCAGGCCCGATACCCAGCCGCCGAACGCCATGCCGAACAGCGTGGCCATCAGAATGACGCCGAGCCGCGTGGCCGCCTCGCGCGGCGAAAAATACTCGCGCACGATGATGGCGTAGCTCGGCACGATCCCGCCCTGGAACAGGCCGAACAGCGCCGAAATCACGTAGAGCGAGGTCAAGCCATCGTACATCGCGTAGAGCATGAGCGCGACACCCTGCAGCACGGAGCCGAGCAGCAGCGTGCGCAGCCCGCCGATGCGGTCGGCGATGAAGCCCGAGCCGACCCGGCTGACGATGCCGAACGCCATCATGATCGACAGCATCTCGGCGCCACGGGCGACGCCGTAGCCGAGGTCGCCGCAATAGGCGACGATGTGAAGCTGGGGCATCGACATCGCCACGCAGCAGGCGATGCCGGCAATCGAGAGCAGCACCTGCAAGGCGCCGGGCGACAGGCCGAGCGAGCCGGCGGCCGCCGGCACGCGCGCCTCCGCGTGCGAGAACGGTGGCCGCCGTCGCAAGGCCAGCGTGAGCGGCAGCAGGACGAGCGCGCAGAAAATGCCGATGCCGAGATGGGTCGCCCGCCAGCCTGCGCTGCGTATGAAGTGCTCGACCACCGGCGGCCAGATCGCGCCGGCGAGGTAGTTGCCGGCCGCGCAGATGCCGACGGCAAATCCGCGCCGGCGCACGAACCAGTGCGACACGTCGGCGACGAGCGGGCCAAAGCCCGTCGAGGTGCCAATGCCGAGCAACCCATAGCCGATCGCAACGATGGTGAGATCCGGCGCCGCCGCAACCAGAGCAAAGCCGAGGCCGATCGCTATCGCGCCCAGGATCAGCGTGACCGTGATGCCGAAGCGGTCGGCGAGCCGCCCGGTGCCGACCGCGCCGAGCGCAAAGCCGAGCATCTGCAGCGCATAGGGAAACGACACTTCCGCCCGCGTCGCGCCGAACTCCGCCTGCACCGCCGGCAGCGCGACGACGAACGACCACATCCCGACGCCGCCGATGGTGCCGATGGCAACGGATGTGGCCAGGCGCAGCCAGGCGTACGGCGTGTCGTAGAGGTCGGCGCGTACGGGGTGCCTGAGGTCCGCGGTCATCGTGGGTTTCTACGCGGCCGCGGCAGCGCCATCAATTCAATTCATGGCATGAGTCGCATGCCGATTCAGGCAGCATCCGGTGAAAGGACGACGCCGCACGTGCAGGCGGTCGGCGAACCGAGCGATCAGAACTCCCATCCGATCAGCCGATCGAGCGAGACCGCGCCGCCGCCATGGACGAGGAAATAGAGCGAGGCCGTCGCCCAGAGGAGCGGATATTCGATGCCGAGCGTATTCCAGAACCAGCCGTCCTTCTTGTGATCGACCACCGACATGACCAGCAGAATGAAGATCGGCACCGACACCGGCCGCGTGAACAGGCCGAGCGCGAGCAGCGGACCGCCGATCACCTCGGTGAGGATGATGATCGGTGCCCACAGACGGCCTGGCCGATAGCCCGCGCCATCGAGCATGTCGGCCAGCATCCTCATCGAGCGCAGCGGCATGCCGGTGTTCGGGAACATCCCGAAACCGATGCGCAGGCCATGGGGAACGAGGCAGAGCGCGACGGTCACGCGCATGAGCGCTTCGACCCACGGGCCGAGCGTCTGGTAGACGGCGCCAAGCTGCGGAAAGACCAACGTCGCGGACATGCCTTGCTCCATGATGCGGAGCAACATGAACGGCGAGGGTGGTCGAGACAAGGCCGCAATGATCATCGGTGCTCAGGCGTGATGTCAGCGCTGTCGCCGCGCGACGCCCCTGGCGCACCTTGTCGCGCGCGCGCAAACGTCGCATGGTGCGCCCGACCAGCCACGGACCCATGCCCAAAGCCATCCGCATCCACGCCAACGGCGGCCCCGACGTGATGCGCTGGGAGGATGTCGAGCTTGCGGCACCGGGCGCCGGCGAGGTGCGCGTGCGCCATACCGCCATCGGCGTCAACTATTCCGACGTCAACGTGCGCCGCGGCGGCTTCTACCGGACGCGCCCGCCGCAGTTCCCAATCATCCTGGGCAACGAGGCGGCCGGCGTGGTCGGCGCGCTCGGGCCGGGCGTGAGCGGTTTTGTCCCCGGCGAGCGCGTGGTCTACGCCGGCATGCGCGGCGAGTTTTTCGAGCACACCGGCGCCTATGCCGAGGAGCGCAACGTTCCTGCCGACCGCCTGATCACGTTGCCCGACGGCATATCCGACCGCCAGGCGGCCGCGCTGATGGTCAAGGGTTTTACGTCCTCGCTCATCGTCAACCGCATCTTCAAGCCGAAGCCCGGCGACACGATCCTGATTCACAGCGCCGCCGGCGGCGTCGGCCTCATCCTCACCCAGTGGGCGCGCCATCTCGGCGCCGGCGTCATCGGCACCGTCGGCTCGCGCGAGAAGGCGCGCATCGCGCTGGAGCACGGCTGCGCGCAGGCGATCCTCTACCGCGAGGTGGATTTCGTCGAAGCCGTGAACAAGATCGCCCCGCGCGGGGTCGACGCCGTGTTCGACGGCGTCGGCAAGGACACGTTTGTCGCCTCGCTCGCCTGCGTGCGCCCGTTCGGTTTCGCCGTGAACTACGGCAACGCCTCCGGCCATGTGCCGCCGCTCGAACTCCTCCTGCTCGCGCCGCGCTCGATCTCGGTCTGCCGCCCGGGCCTGAGCAGCTACATCCGCGACGTCGACGTGATGCGCATGGCCGCCGCCGAACTGTTCGACCTCGTTGAGCGCGGGGTGCTGAAGATCGAGATCAGCAAGACCTACCCGCTCAAGGATGCCGCCACCGCCCATCGCGACATCGAAGAGCGCAGGCAGGTCGGCTCGCTCGTGCTGCTGCCGGGATGAGACGGATGGCGCCGCTGAGCGACCCAGCGCGCAGGGTGGGTTGAGCGGAGCGAAACCCACAATTGGCGCCGATGATCCGATGGGTTTCGCTAACGCTCAACCCGTCCTGCGGGCTCGTCTGCGAACCCGGACGCCGCTTGGAACGCTTCATCTCCTGCGGCGCGCCTGGCAAAGTCCCCGGCCGTCCTTGGGCGCCGCTCAGGCCGACGTCCTTGTGAAATCAGCGAGTAAGCGCTATTTAGGGGTATCGAAGGTTCGGCCGAACGAATTGGCCATGCGTTGGCGTGAGCCCGCGCCTGACTAACGAGCTCTTCCTGAACATCGACCCACCGCCTCGGGCTTTTGGCAGCGGGGCTAGATACACGCTCGTCAGTCGAAAGGACATCGCATGAGCACCGGAACTGTGAAATGGTTTAATGCCCAGAAGGGATTTGGCTTCATCCAGCCCGACGAGGGAGGCAAGGACGTTTTCGTCCACATCAGTGCGGTCGAGCGCGCCGGCATGGCGAGCCTGCACGAGGGACAGAAGCTCTCCTACGAGCTGGTGTCGGACAGACGAACTGGCAAGACCGCGGCTGACCAGCTTCGCGCGGTCTGATCGCTTCCTCGGAAAGCCCGCCCCAAAGGCGGGCTTTCTTGCAGCAAGGCGCTGCTCATCCATGCAACAAGTTGGGAGGTGCAACATGACGACGCACCGCTTCCGTGTCGGCGAGACGGTCCAACTGATCGAAGGCACACGCTATCTCGCTCCCGCCGCCGGCGCCTACGAGGTCGTTCGCCAGTTGCCGGATAGCGAGGGCGAGCCGCATTATCGGGTCAAGAGCCGCAGCGAAGCCCACGAGCGGGTCGTCAAGGAAAGCCAGCTCCGCAAGGCGTGAGCGAGCGCTGACACGGAAACCGGGGCGCGCGGCGCCGCCGGACAGCGCGCGTGGCCCGCTTCGGAGGGTTCGATCGCAGAAGGCCTACTGGCTTTCGGCGGTCTCCTTCGCTTTCATGCGCCAAAGCTGAAAGCCGTTCGCCGCGATCGCCTTTTCGATGGCGGCGCGGGAGAACTTATGGGGTGGGTCCTTATCGGGGCGGATGACGCCGGTCGCATGCCAGGGGCCGTGCTGCGGCGGCAGCTTGCTGCCCGAGTTGTCGTCTGTGAAGGCGCGCAGACCGCCCCCCGCCTGTGACTCGAACATGAAGATACGCATCCAATTGTCCTTTCCGCTGATCGCGCGTCGATGGCGATCATAGCAGACACCCATCGGACTTGGCGATGGCGGCGGGGACTGCGCTGACCGAGGCCGTGCGTGTCGATTGCCGACGACTGGGGCCATCGCCTGCGTCAGGCGTGCGGACGGCGCTGGCTCATTCGCAATCGGACACGATCATGCGACAGTCGGGCCCGGCGCAGTCGGCGAGCGCCCGCTGCTCGGCCTACCGCAGGTTCGCGGCGCGCCCGCCCCCGTATTTGGTCGTCGAGGCGGCGTAGGCACCGCACTTCTGGAACGACGCCGCGATCCGGCAATCGTCATTGCCGATCGCCCGACACGATTCGAGCGCGTCTTTTTCGGCGTCCGATTTGGTGGCGTGGCCGGTGACCAAGCTGTAGCCCACGTCCTCCGGGTCCATCCCGGCTACGTCGTCGACCGCGATCGCGCCCCAGGCAGATGCTGGCCCCACCGACGCAAGCACGACGATGGCGGCCGCCGAAATCCCGACTACGAACCGAGCCATGGTATCCCCCCGATGGTTTGCGCGACGGTACCCCAAAAAATCACCGGCGCTGGCGCTTGCACCAACGCGGCGGTCCGCCGCGATCGTGGCATGGTTAGGGCTGCGGCGTTCGCAGTGTCAACGCGGCGAACCCGAAATGACACCGCACTGGCATTCGCAAACGCGGGCCGGGCAATTGCTGCCTGCGCGCGAGGCTCTATGATGCGCAGGGGAACGAGGGAGGACAGCGATGGTCACGCTGGCGGCAAGGCCACAAAAGCTCGACATCGATCTCGATCGCACCGCGGTGATCGTGGTCGACATGCAGAACGCGTTTGCCTCCAAGGGCGGCATGTTCGATCTGGCCGGACGCGACATTTCCGGTGCCGCGGCGGTCATCGAGGTCCATCGGCGCCTGCTCGACGCCTGTCGCAAGGCCGGCATCAAGGTGGTCTACCTGCAGATGACCTACAAGCCGGACCTGAGCGACGCCGGCGACGCCTCCTCGCCCAACTATCACAAGGAGCTGGGCTGCGTGATGATGCGCCAGCGCCCGGAACTCGCCGGCAAGCTCCTGGTCGAGAACACCTGGGACTGGCAGATCGTCGATGCGCTGGCCCCGCGGCCGGGCGATCGCGTCGTCCGCAAGACGCGCTACGACGGGTTCTGCCGCACGGAGCTCGAAGCGCACCTGCGCGCGCACGACGTCCACTACCTGCTGTTCACGGGCATCGCCACCAACGTGTGCGTGGAGAGCACCGCCCGCAGCGCCTATTTCAGGGAGTTCTGGCCCATCCTGGTCGAGGACGCCCTCAACCACTCCGGTCCCGATTTCAATCGTCAGGCGACGCTGTGGAATTTTGAGCACGTGCTCGGCTGGGTGACGACCGCGGACCAGGTGATCGCGGCGCTCCCCGTGCAGGCTGTGCGGGCCGTGCCGGCCTGACACGCCGAGTCGTCTGGACGATGCGGTCCGCCATGCCCACATAGAGCATTTTCCGGCGAAGTGGGAACCGGTTCGCCGTAGAAAATGCGACAAAATGCAAGAAACCGGAGCATGATCCGACTCCGCTCGAATGGATCATGCTCTGGACAGCCTGCGAGACCGGAAAGGCAAGATCATGTCCATTCGACCCGTCAAGCGGATCGTTGCGTCCACGCCGACCCTGGAGGGCGCCGGGGTAAAACTCCGCCGCGCCTTCGGATTCGGAGACACCGCGGAATTCGACCCGTTCCTCTTGCTCGACGATTTTCGCAACGACCGCCCCGAGGACTACCGGGCGGGCTTCCCGTGGCATCCGCACCGGGGCATCGAGACCATCACCTATGTGCTCGCCGGAACGGTGGAACATGGCGACAGCCTGGGCAACCAGGGCAGGCTCGGCGCCGGCGACGTGCAATGGATGACGGCGGGCAGCGGCATTCTGCACCAGGAAATGCCGCAGGGCGACGAGCGCGGGCGCATGCACGGCTTCCAGCTCTGGGCAAACCTGCCCTCCGCCTTCAAGATGACGGCGCCGCGCTACCAGGATGTGCCGGCGGCCGCTATCCCTGAGATCGTGGACGACGACGGCACCCGGGTGCGGGTGATCTGTGGCGAGTTCTGGGGCAAGCGCGGCCCGGTCGACGGGATCGCGGCCGAGCCCCGCTATCTCGACGTCTGGGTACCGCCCGGCCGGCGCAAAACTCTGCCGGTCGAGACCGGCCGCCACGCCTTCGCCTATGTCTTCGACGGATCGGGGACATTCGCCGACGCCTCGCAGCCGTTCGGCGTGTTGACCGAGCACGCAAGTCCCAATGGTGAGGCCGTGACCCGCGAGCGCACGGGCAACCGCTCGCTCGTCCTGTTCGACTCAGGCGACGCGGTGACGATCGCGGCCGGCGAGGACGGCATCCGCTTCCTGTTGGTGTCGGGCAAGCCGATCAAGGAGCCGGTCGCCTGGTACGGCCCGATCGTGATGAACAGCAAGGCGGAGCTGCACCAGGCCGTCAGCGAGCTGCGCAACGGCACGTTCATCAAGCACGGCTGAACGACGCGCAGCGCTTGCATCATCCCGCAAAACAAGCGAGCGTAACGCAGGCTGCCGGACGCGCCGCTCGGCGGAGCACAACCGCGGCCTCACGCGGCGACGATCGCGCACAAGGTCGCTGGGCCATGTCCTGTGGCCCAGCGGCTCGGGACATGCCGGGGCACGTTGAGGCGCTGGCGCATCGCACAACGACATGGGAGGAACGCAAATGCCAAGCCTGTCCGGCATTCAGGCGCTCGCGGCCGTGGTCTGCCTGCTCGCCTCAACCTCACCATCGGCCGCGCAGGACTGGCCGACGCGGCTGATCCGGATTCTGGTCGGGTTCGGACCCGGCGGCGGAACCGACGTCGTCACCCGCATTATCGCGGAGCCTTTGTCCGAGGTGCTCGGGCAGCGCATCGTGGTCGAGAACAAGCCCGGCGCGGGCGGCACGCTCGCCGGCGACATGATCGCCAAGGGCCCGAAGGAGGGCTACGACGCGCTGATGATCAGCACGGGCCACACCGTCTCCGCGGTGATGATCAAGGCGCAGGCCTACGACGCGGTCAAGGATTTCACGCCGGTCGGCATCGTCGCCAATTCGGCGTTCGTGGTCGTGGTGCCGAAGGATTTTTCGGCCCACGACCTCAAGGGGCTCATCGAGGTCGCCAAGCGGGAGCCGGGCAAGCTGAATTACGCCACCGTCGGCATCGGCTCGACCCAGCATCTCACCGCCGAGTTGCTGCGCCAGCGCGCCGGCATCAGCGCCCAGCACGTCTCGTTCCGCACCACGCCGGAGGTGGTGACCGCGCTATTGCGCAAGGACGTGAGCTACGCCATCGACCTTGCCCATGCCGTGCGCGGCCAGGTCCAGTCGGGCGACCTCAGGATTCTCGCCGTCGCAACCGGCAAGCGCTGGCCGTCGCTTCCCGACGTGCCGACGATGATGGAGGCGGGCATTCCCGACTTCGAGGTGCTGGGCTGGTACGGGCTGGTGTTTCCCGCCGGCGTGCCGGCGGCGATCGTCGCGAAAATGCGCGCGGGACTGGCGCAGGTGCTCTCGCGCGAGAGCGTGCGCAGCCAGCTCGAGAAGGTGGGCGCGCTCGCCAACCTGTCGACGCCGGAGGAGTTCGGCAGGCTCATCGAGAGCGAAGTCGCCAATTGGCGCGACGTGGCGCGCAAGGCCGGGCTCGAGCCGAAGTGATCGCACCTGCGGCCTTCCGCGCCATCGCCGGCGTGGACCGCGCGCTTGCGCGCGCTCGGTCAGGCGGCGATGCGGGACGGCGCTTCGAGGCGGCCGTCCCGCAGCGAGAAGATGTGATCGAAGCGGTCGAAAATCTTCTCGTCGTGCGTCACCACGATCACCGCCGTTTGCCGCTCGGTGGCGACCCTTCTCAACAGGTCCATCACGGTCGCGGCGCGCTCGGAATCAAGCGCGGCGGTGGGCTCGTCGGCAAGGATGATGCGGGGATCGTTGGCGAGCGCCCGGGCGATCGCAATCCGCTGCGCCTCGCCGCCCGACAATTGCCCCGGCATGGCGTCCTTGCGGCGCTCGATGCCAAAATAGCTCAGCAGATCGAGGGCGCGGCCGCGGGCCTGTGCGAGAGGAGCACCGGCAAGGATGCGCGCGACGGCGACGTTCTCCCAGGCGTTGAGGAAGGGCAGCAGATTATGCGCCTGAAAGATGAAGCCGATTTTCTCAAGCCTCAATGCGCGCAGATCCCTCCTCAGCCACTTGCCGTCGTAGACGAGTTCGCCGTTGAGCCGCATGGTCCCGGAATTCGGCTCGAGAATGCAGCCGATGACGTTGAGCAGCGTGCTCTTGCCCGAGCCGCTCGGCCCGCGCAGGCCGACCACGGTCCCGGGATCAACGCTAAGCGAGACCTCGCGCAAGGCGTCCACGCGCGTCGGCCCTTCACCGAAATGCTTGCTGATCGCCCGGATCTCGACGACAGGCTGGTCCATGGTCACCCCGCCAGCGCCGATGCTGGGTCGATCTTGAGCGCCGTGCGCACGCCGAGCCCGCTCGCCATGAGGCACACGATGAGCACGATGCCGAACAGCAAGGCGGCGTCGGGCGCCTCCAGCACCAGCCGGCGCGGGAAATAGCCCTGCGCCGCGTGGATCAAGGCGGCGCCGGCGAGAAAGCTGATCAGCCCCATGGCGAGCGCCTGCTGCACGATCAGGCCGACGATGCGGCGATCGGGGGCGCCGATCAGCTTGAGCGTGGCGATCGACTTCTTCTTGTCGACCGTCATGGTGAAGATGATGAGGCCGATGATGACCGCCGACACGATCAGCAGGAGGCCGGTAAAAAGCCCGATCTGACGGCGCGCGCGCTCGACCACCGAGCGCGAGAGCACGGTTTCCTGTTCCTCGTGCGTGAGCGCGGCCAAATGCTTCCAGCGCGCGATGCCCAGCGCAAACTGTTTGGCGTCCGCGCCCGGTAAGAGGCGCACGAGCACCGCGTTGACCGTGTCCAGGGTGCCGGCCGCGCCGCCCGTGCGCGCCGCCTCCCGGCGCGCCGCCGCCGGGGTGAGGTCGAACTGCAGCTTCTGGGCGTCCCGCAGCGTGATGAACACGACGGGATCGCCCCCTGACGCCACCAGGTTCTCGGTCAGCCCCACCACGGTGAACGTGTCGCGCGCGAGGCGAATGCGCTCGCCGAGCGCAAGCCCGGCGCGCCGGTCGGCGATCGCCTCGTAGCGGCTGCGCAGGATCGGCCGGCCGGCGACCACGGCCGGGGCCTCGCCCGGTCGGCCGATCTCGGCGCCGACCACGAGCAGGCGCTTGATCTCGCCGCGGTGCAGCGCCTCGACGTTCTGGTAGGCGACCGCGCCGGCGGCGGCGACGCCCCATTGCGCCACGATCGCCTCGCGCGTGTCGCCGGGAAGCCGCGAGGCTTCCGCGAATGGCCCGCGCGTTCCGCCCTCGACCACCCACACCTGGGCCTGCGCAGCGCGCGCGAGCCCGAGCGATTCTACGATCAGCCCGCGATAGATGCCGACCATCGCCAGCACGATGCCGAGCAGAAGGCTGAGCCCCAGGCAGGTCAGCAGGAAGCGGCCGAGATTGTGGCGGATGTCCTTGAGCGCGAGGTTCACGTCACGACCCGCTCGCGGCTGGCCGCGCCGCGCGGCCTTCACGCAAATCCGACCGCTCGTCCACCACGATGGCGACGCCGGCCGGCAGGCTCGCGGTCACCTGCACGCGCCCGTCGAGCAGCCGCTCGCCCAATTGCACGCGCCGCTTGGCCAGGCGGCCGTGCTCGACGATCCACACCGTGCCGGAGCGGCCGTCAAAACCCTCGACGAATTTCAACGGGACGAACAGGCCGCTCGGGATCACCGCCTTCACGATCTCGATCTCGGCCTGCTCGCCCAGGAAACGGAGCTGGTGCTGGGGCTCGCAGGCGCGGCAGCGCACATAGACCCGGCGCTCCTCCGTGACCCGGTCGTTCTCCTGATCGATGCGCATGATCCTGGCTTCGACCGTGCGGTCGGCCTCCGAGCGCAGCCGCACATAGGCCGTCTGGCCAAGGGCGATGCCGCCCGCCAGCGCCTCGTCAATGTAGGCGCGCACCCAGATCGAGTCCGGCGTGATCAACGTGAACACCGGCTCGCCGGCATTGGCGATGCCGCCGAGTTCCTTGTGGCGGGCGATGATGCGGGCATCGAACGGCGCCCGCAGCTCGTGTTGGCGGAGCAGGACCGCGTCGATCCGGCGCTGGGCGGCGGCATCCTCGCGCAGCACGGCGGCCACCGTCGCATCGGCCTCGACCACGCGGACAT
>DATBWJ010000070.1:0-8422 GCA_036514935.1 Xanthobacteraceae bacterium | reverse complement strand
GCGCAAGCCGGCTCGCGCGGCTGTCGCCCGCAAGGCGGCAAGGAAGGCTGCGCCCAAGAAGGCGGCGGCCCGCAAGCCCGCCGTCAAGAAGGCGGCCCCCAAGGCCGTCGCGCCCGCGCGGCCCGCCCCGACGCCAACCGCACGGCCGAGCGCTCCGGCGCCCGCCGCGCCACGCGCGCCGTCACCGCCCACCCCACCCGCCTTTGGCGGCCACCGTCCGCCCGGAGGCGAGGGCGGACAGGGCGGGACATCCTGACCGCCGCAATCTGAGGCGGCGCGACTGCGGCCCGTCACCTCCGCGTGCCGGGTGCAAGCTGGAGCGGCGCTCCAGCCGTCGCGTCGCCGTTCCCCGCGACGCGCACACCCTTGGGGGCCGGTCGGCGGTTGTCTGCGCCGGGCGATGCCGGTGGCGTTGTTGCCGAAGCGGGAGCGGCGGGTTCCTGTTGCGGGCGCGCAACAGCTCCATAATTTTCAGCGCCATGGGCTTCTTTCGCCCAAAATCTCGGCAGATGCTGAAGCAATGCGCTTGCAGTGCCGCGCGCGCATGTGCGTTTAAATTGCACGTCAAGCTGGCGCTGTGACGCACGTGCGGGGCCTGTCCGCGCGACGCCGCAGGACAGCAAGGACAACACAATAGTCAGGGGCTGACGATGAAAACGGTTCTGACAGCGGTGGCCGCGGTGGCGCTTTCGACCTCGGCGGCGTTCGCAGCGGATTTGAGGGTGAAGGCTCCGCCGCCGCCCCCGCCGAGCCCGTGGGATCTCGCGTTCGGCAGCGCGTTGATGACGGATTACAATTGGCGCGGTGTTTCGCAGTCCAATCGCAAACCGTCGGTCGCCGCTTATTTCGAGCCACGCTACAACATCAGCCCGAATATGCAATTCTATGCGGGCATCGCGGGGGAGAGCATCAGCTTCCCCAATCGCGCGGCGGCTGAGATCGATTTCTACGGCGGCATTCGGCCGACCTTCGGTCCCATCGCGCTCGATCTTGGCTTTTGGTATTATTATTATCCAGGAGGGCAGTGCTTCAATGGCGCGGTTGCGGGGTGTCTGGCCGCGTTGCCAAACACCAACGTCATCAAAGACGTGATGAGCTTCTGGGAGGTGTACGGCAAGGCTGCCTACACCATCAGCGATGCGCTGGCGGTCGGCGCCGGCCTCTACTACACGCCCTCGTGGATGAACATGGGCGCGAACGGGACGTATTTGGCGGGAAACGCCAAGTACACTTTGCCTGCCTCGATGTTGCCGGGCATTGGCACCTACATTTCCGGCGAACTCGGCCATTACTGGCTCGGCACGACCGATGCCTTCTACGGCATTATTCCGGCGTTCCCCGCGGGTATCAACTTGCCCGACTACATGACCTGGAACATCGGTGTCGGTTTCACCTGGAAGGTGTTCACGCTTGATCTACGCTACTACGACACCGATCTGTCGAGAGGCGATTGTAATGCTTTGACGAGCGATCACACCGCATCCGGGACGACGTTTGTTACCCCCATCAATCCGGGCGGCCTGGGCTCGAGGTGGTGCAACGCAGCCTTCATCGCCAAGCTGTCGGCTGACCTGACGCTGGGAAATCTGAAGTAACGCTACATCGTTCCCGATTGCGGGCGGCACGCTGGCCAGCGCTGCCGCCCGCTTGTTTTGGCGCTCACGCCGTCGCGCTGAGGGCGACCTCGCGGGCGCGGAATCGATCGCCGTCACGCGTGACCGTCAGCCGGCGGCGGTGGAACATATTCAACGTCGAACGATGGCCGATCGACACGATCGCAGTGCCCGGCAGGCGGTCGGCGATGAGGCCGTAGAGCGCCGCTTCGGCGGCCTCGTCGAGCGAGGCGGTCGCCTCGTCGAGCAGCAGGTAGTCGGGGGCATGCAGGATGGCACGGGCGAGGCCGAGGCGCTGCTGCTCGCCGGGCGACAGCATGCGGTTCCAGTGCGCCTCCTCCGCCAGCCGCTCGCTCAGCGCCGGCAGCCCGACCGCATGCAACACTTCGCGCACCGCCTCCGGCGGAAATTCGCCGGCGAGCGCCGGATAGCTCACCGCGGCATGGAGCGAGCCGACCGGCAGATAAGGCCGCTGGGGCAGCACCATCAGCCGCGCGCCGGCCGGCACCACCACCGATCCCGATCCGAACGGCCAGATGCCGGCGATGGCGCGGAACAGCGTCGACTTGCCCGACCCGGTCGGCCCGGTAACCAGCACGCGCTCGGCCGGTCCGACGGCGATGGCGTCGGCGGCGATCAGCGGGGCGCCGGTGGGCAGATGCACGTCGAGCGCGGCGAGTTCGACGCCCGGCGATTCCGGGCGCGCCACGACGTTGACCACCGGCGGCACGACGGCGACCGCGCGGCCGGCGTCGATCGCGGCGGAGAAGCCCGCCAGGCGCTCGATGACCGCCCGCCATTCGGCGATCTGCCGGTACGAGGTCACGAAGAACGACAGCGCGCCCTGCACGCTGCCAAAGGCGGAGGCCGTCTGCATCAGCCCGCCGAGCTGGATGGCGTTGGCGAAATAGGCGGGGCCGACCACCACGAACGGGAAGACGTTGGAAAACTGATTGTAGCCGGCGGTGAACGTGGTCAGGCGCTTCTGCCGGATCATGATGGCGAACCAGTTGCTGACCACGAATGCGAAGCGCTCGAGCAGGCGGTTGCGCTCGGCCGCCTCGCCCGCCATCAGCGCGATCTGCTCGGCATTCTCGCGCACGCGCACGAGGTTGAAGCGGAAGTCGGCCTCGTAGCGCTGCTGGTTGAAGTTGAGGCGGATCAGCGGCCGGCCAATGAGATGGGTGAGCCAGGTCCCGAGCGCTGAATAGAGCAGCGCCGCCCACACGAGATAGCCGGGGATCGACCAGTCGGCCTCGAACAGACGCAGCGGCGCATCCTGCGATAGCGACCACAGGATGATGACGAAGGAGCCGAGCGTCACGATCGAGCTCAAGAGGCCGAGGCCGATCGTCAGCGCGCGCTCGACGAACATCTGGACGTCTTCGGCGATGCGCTGGTCCGGGTTGTCGGCGGCATCGCCGAGAAGCTGCATGCGATAGTGGTTGCCGGCGTTAAGCCAGCGCGCGAGATACTGGGCGGTCATCCACCGCCGCCAGCGGATCTGCAGCCACTGATTGAGGTAGATCTGGTAGACGGCGAGCACGATGAAGATGGCCGCCAGCACGCAGAAATACAGAAGCTCGTCGACGAAGGCGCTCCAGTTGCGGTCCTGCAGCGCATTGTAGAACCGGTTGTTCCACTGGTTGATCAGAACGGTGATGGCGACGATGCCAAGCTCGATCGCGATCACCGTGCCCAGCAACAGGCGCGCCGCCCAACGCTCGTCGGAGCGGAAGTAGGGATTGGCGAGCCGCCAGATCGTCCCGAGCGTCAAAACGAGGCGTCTCACGCGAGTCTCCTGATTTCACCGGGTGGCGGGGCGAGCATGGGTCGGCCGTGATTTGGCGCTACCCCCGCTTGCGGCCGGTCAGCGCATGGCGCGCGGGGGGCGCCAACCCAGGCTTGTAGAACGGCGGCGATCGGTACACACTATCGTCGTGACCGGAATACCGGTCGGTGCAGGTGGTTATTTCAAGAACGGCATAATGCCGACGCTGAAGGAGGGAAAGCGCAAATGTCTTCCGCAAAATCGCCATCATCGAAATCCGCCACGCGGCGCAAGTTCCTGCTCGCTGCCGGGGCCACCGGGGCCGCTGCGGTCGCCATGCCGCAGGTCTCGCGCGCCCAGACCGTGACCTGGAAGTACCAGTCGACCTGGCCGACCAAGGACATTTTCCACGAGTTCGCCGTCGACTACGCCAACAAGGTCAACGAGATGACCGGCGGCCGGCTCAAGCTCGAAGTGCTCGCCGCCGGCGCAATCGTGCCCGCCTTCCAGATGCAGGACGCGGTGCATTCGGGCGTGCTCGATGCCGGCCACGGCGTGTGCGCCTACTGGTACGGCAAGCACAAGGCCTTCTCGCTGTTCGGCACCCCGCCGTCCTACGGCTGGGACGCCCACGGCATGCTCGGCTGGTTTTTTGCCGGCGGCGGCGAGGCGCTCTACAAAGAGCTCGTCAACGACATCCTCAAGCTCAACCTCGTCGGCTTCCTCTATTTCCCGATGCCGACCCAGCCGCTCGGCTGGTTCAAGAGGCCAGTCACCGGGCCGAACGATCTCAAGAACATCAAGTACCGCACGGTGGGTCTATCGGCCGACCTGTTCAAGGAACTGGGCGCGGCTGTGACCATCCTGCCCGGCGGCGAGATCGTCCCGGCACTGGACCGCGGCCTGATCGACGCCGCCGAGTTCAACAACCCGTCCTCGGACATTCTTCTCGGCTTCCCGGACGTTTCCAGGTTCTACATGGTGCAAAGCCACCATCAGCAGGCGGAGACCTTCGAGGTGATCTTCAACAAGGCGAAGTTCGATGCACAGCCGGCCGAGATCAAGGCGATCCTGAGAAACGCCGCCTTTGCCGCAACCGCACATCAGCTGAACATTGCTTACGACCGTTATTCGAAGGACCTCGAAACGATCAGGGGCCGCGGCGTGCAGGTGCTGAGGACGCCAGACTCCGTGATGAACGAACAGCTCACCGCTTGGGACATTGTGATCGCCGGTCAGGCGAGGGAGCCGTTCTTCAAGAAGGTCGTCGACTCCCAGAAAGCATGGGTGAAACGCACGGTGGCGTATCTTTCCGCCAACAACACCAGCTCGGCCCATTTGGACACGGCCTACAAGCGCTTCTTCGGCTAGGCACGCTCCGATTTGAACCCGTGCGGAAAGTTCCGCGCGGGTCTGGTGCCGATTGGTTGGCTAAAATAAAAACGAATGGGGTGGCGCGCCGGGTCTGAGGGGGGCCATGGATCGGTTTTTGCTTCTGGTCGACGAGATCAGCACCTGGGTCGGCAAGACCGCCGGCTGGTGCATCGTGATTCTCACATTCACCACCAGTTACGAAGTGTTCATGCGCTACCTGTTCCGGGCGCCCACCGCCTGGGCGTTCGATGCGAGCTACATGCTCTACGGCACGCTGTTCATGCTGGCGGGGGCCTACACGCTGTCGCGCAATGGCCATGTGCGTGGAGACTTCATCTATCGCGCGTGGTCGCCGCGCACGCAGGCGAAATGGGACCTGGTGCTGTATTTCCTGTTCTTCTTCCCCGGCATGCTGGCCTTCGTCTATGCCGGCTACGGCTACGCCAAGCTGTCATGGATGATGCACGAACGCTCGGCGGCCAGCCCGTTCGGGCCGCCGGTCTATCATTTCAAGTCGCTGATCCCGATTGTCGGCGTGCTCATGGTGATGCAGGGCATCGTCGAGGTCATCCGCTGCGTTCAGTGCATCAGGACCGGCGAATGGCCGAAGCGCCTGCACGACGTCGAGGAGCTCGAGAAGGTCATTCTCCAGGAGGCTGAACAAAAGAGGCTCGCCGAGGCCACCAAGGCCGAAGAAATCGGCCAGCGCAGAGGGAACATCTGATGTTCGGTCTCGGCAATCCCGAGCTCGGCGTGGTGATGCTCGGGATGTTCGTCGTGTTCATCATGTTCGGCTTTCCCATCGCGTTCACGCTGATGGCGCTCGGCGTGTTCTTCGGCTACTTCGCGATGGGCGATCTCATCTTCAATCTGCTGGTCCAGCGCACCTACTCGGTGATGACGAACGACGTGCTGATCTCAATTCCGCTGTTTGTCTTCATGGGCTACGTCATCGAGCGCGCCAACATCCTCGACCGGCTGTTCCGTTCGTTGCAGCTCGCCGCCGGGCCCATCCCGGCCTCGCTCGCGCTTGCCACGCTCGCCACTTGCGCGATCTTCGCCACCGCCACCGGCATCGTCGGCGCGGTGGTCACGCTGATGGGACTTCTGGCGTTTCCGACCATGCTGCGCGCGGGCTACGATGTGAAGATGGCGGCCGGCGTGGTGTGCGCCGGCGGCTGTCTCGGCATTCTCATCCCGCCGAGCGTGATGCTTATTCTCTATGGCGCGACCGCCGGCGTGTCCGTGGTCAAGCTCTACGCCGGCGCGTTCTTTCCCGGCCTCATGCTGGCGAGCCTGTACATGCTCTTCGTCATCATCATGGCGCTGCTCAACCCGAAGCTGGCGCCGAAACTGCCGGCGGAGGAGCGCAACGTTCCCTTCGGGGAGATGGCGTGGGCGCTGCTCACGTCGTTTGCGCCGCTGGCCGGGCTGATCAGCGCGGCGCTCGGCTCCATCATCTTCGGGCTTGCCACGCCGTCGGAGGCCGCGGCCATGGGTGCGCTCGGCGCGCTGCTGCTCACGGTCGGCTACAAGGCCGACTATTCGCGGCGCTGGGCCGTCCTCGTCGTCCAAGCCTACGGCATCTTGATCGGAGCGTTCCTGCTCTACCTGGTCGTGTGCGGGCTTACCCAGTTGAACGTCGACCGCCGCGTGCTCATCGCCATGGCCGCGCTCACGATCGCGGTCGGGCTTGCGCTGTTGCCGGGAACGTCGTTCAAGCTCGACCAGCTCAAGGAATCGGTGTTTCTGACCGCCCGCACCACCGCGATGGTGTGCTGGCTGTTCATCGGCTCGTTCACCTTCTCGGCGGTGTTCGCCTATCTCGGCGGGCACGGGCCGGTCGAGAAATTCGTGCTGGCGCTCAACCTCGATACGCTGGGATTCACGATCCTCGCCCAGATCATCATCTTCCTCTTGGGCTGGCCGCTGGAGTGGACCGAGATCATCGTCATCTTCATGCCGATCTTTCTGCCGCTGTTGAAGACGTTCAACGTCGATCCCCTGTTCTTCGGGCTGCTGGTTGCGCTCAACATCCAGACCTCGTTCCTGTCCCCGCCGGTGGCGATGGCGCCGTTCTACCTCAAGGGCGTGGCGCCGAGCTGGGTCAACATCAACGACATTTTCCGCGGCGTGCTGCCCTTCATGCTCATCGTCGTGGTCTCGATGATCATGCTCTATACCTTTCCGCAGATCGGCCTGTGGCTGCCGAGCTACCTCTATCGCTAGTCGCGCCGGACGCCGAGGAACAAACCCGAATGACCCTGCTCACCGGCATCGCGGTCCTCGTCATCACCGCCGTCGCGCTGGCGGCAATGCTGCCGCGCGGCGGGCGGACCCATCGCTTCGTCGGCACTGAACTGGAGCCCTATGTCGGCGTCGCCTTCTGCGCGGCGATCGCGCTGGGATGCACGCTGCTGTTGTCGGGCGCCCTCGATCTGCTCGGCAATCCCTGAATGCGTGCCGATAGTGGCTCGCGTGACGGCTGAACGCGCGCGGCGCCGTGCATTCGTCGTGCGGCGGCCGGAAATACTCCACTACCGCCCGGGCGGAGGCGGCAAGACAGTTGAAGGGGAGGGGGGCATTCGGGTAGACAAACGCGGCAAACAGCGCGTTCCCGATGGATACGACCCCCACACAATTGACCGTTGCCGCCGTGCTTGATCAGGCCATGGCGCTGCACCGCGCGGGCAACCTGGCCAGGGCCGAGCGCCTCTATCTGCAGGTGCTGGAGGGCAATCCGGCCGAGTTCGACGCGCGGCGCCTGCTCGGCGTGCTGCGCAATCAGCAGGGCCGCCATGACGAGGCGCTCGAGCTGATCGAGGAGGCGCTCAGATTGCGCCCCAACTCGCCCAACGTGCTCTCGAACCGCGGCAATGTCTTGCGCGCGCTCAACCGCAATGCCGAGGCGCTGGCAAGCTACGACATGGCGCTCGCGATGCGCCCCGACCACGCCGCAGCGGCCTACAACCGCGGCAATGTGCTCAGAGCGCTCGGCCACCTCGACGAGGCGCTGGCAAGCTATGACCGCGCGCTCGCCGCCCAGCCGGCGCATGTCGATGCCCTCTATAACCGCGGCCGTGTGCTCCAGGATCTCGGCCGCCACGAGCAGGCGGTGGCGAGCTACGACCGGCTGCTCGCGCACAAGCCGCACTTTGCCGAAGCGCTCCACCAGCGCGGCAATGCGCTGCGCGCGCTCGGGCGCACCGGCGAGGCGCTGGCGAGCTACGAACGCCTGCTTGCGATTGCTCCGACCCATGTCGAGGCGCTCTATAGCCGCGCCGAGACGCTGGAAGAACTCGGGCGGCTGCCGGAGGCCCTGGCAAGCTATGAGCAGGCGCTGTCCTGCCGGCCGCGTTTTGTCGAAGCGCTCAGACGGCGCGGAATTGTGTTGCTTGAGCTTGGCCGTCCGCAGGAGGCGCTGGCAAGCATTGGCGACATGCTCGCGCTCATGCCCGACGATTCTGAGGCGCTCGTCAACCGTGGCCAGGCGCTCAGGGAGATCGGGCGGATCGAGGAGGCGGTGGCAAGCGTCGAGCAGGCGCTGGCGCTCGACCCCACCGACGCCCGCGCGCTCACCGAGCGCGCCGCCGCCCTGCAGGCGGGCGGCCGCGACGAGGAGGCGCTGGCGGACTGCGACCGCGCGCTCGCGGCGAGGCCGCGC
>DATBWJ010000069.1:0-17571 GCA_036514935.1 Xanthobacteraceae bacterium | reverse complement strand
TGCCGGCTTCCAGTTCCACGCAGCCGTTCCGATCGCCGAGGCTCCCTCGACCCCGCCGCGCGGCGATCTCGCAGTGGGTAAGTCGCCGGTGGGGCGCGCGCTGAAATTCATTCACCGCGGCTCGTATGATTCGATGGACTCGACCTACGAGGCGATCACCAATTTCCTCGACGAGAAGCAGCTCGATGCGGGCGACCTGTTCATCGAGGAATACGTCACCGATCCCCTCGCCACGCCCGAGGACAAGCTGGTGATCGAGGTCTACGTGCCGATCAGGTGAGGCGTTCAGACAACGCGGCGGGCGCAGGCACGCAACGCGCCGCGCCCGCGAATCTCGCCGGTCCGCCTTGCCGGCTATGGCGCTGCCGGCACCTGCCACTTCAGTCCCGGGAAGCGTGCAAAGTCGCGGTCCAGCGTGATCCACTCGCAGCCCGACTCGATGGCGAGCGCCGCGAACCACGCATCGCTGACGCGCGCGCCGCGCGTGTGCGTCTCGACGCATAGCCGCTTGAGAATGTCCCAGTGTCGCTCGCCGGGCTCTACGACCTGACAATGGGGCTGCCCGAGGAGATTATCACAGAATCCGAACGCCTCCGCGGTTGTGCTTGGCGTCCTGAACGCGCGCGGATTCGTGGTGATACGAACCACCGCAGCCAACGCCAACGGCGCCACGCCAAAGCGGGCATCGCCCATGACGACGCCGGCAAGCCATCGCCGGCAGACGGCGTGTTGAGGCATGTCCTTGCGAAACGCACAGATGAGGACATTCACGTCCGGCAAGATCATTTGAAGCGCTTCATCCGCGCGAGGTAGCTGACGTCGTCCATTTCCTGCAGCGCCGACAGATCGGCGAGGTCGATCCCGGGCATCGGGCCGCCGACAGCCCGGCTGACCGGAGGCAGGACACGCTTCGCGGCCTTGCGGCTCTCGGCCGTCACCGCGCGCAGCCCCTCCTCGATCAGGGACGTCAGCGTGCGGCCCTGCGCGGCGGCCTTGCGCTTGGCGCGGTTGAGCAGGTCCTTGGGCAGGCGGACGGTGGTTCGCTCGTTCATATGTCAAGACATATCGCCGCGCTGGCGATATGTCAAAACGTGGCGGCCAGCCCGCTGGCGTCGCTACCGGCCGTTGCTACATCTGGCACGCCTCGCCCGGCGTGAGCGCGCGGAAGTCGTCCGGCGCAAGCCCCGCGGCCGCGCGCGCGGCCGCCAATGCCGCAACCGGCGCGTCGATCGGCTCGTCGGCGAGATGAAAGGTGCCGCAGTGGTGGCCGAGCGCCCGCTCGGCGCCGCAATCGAAGAAGGCTTGCACCGCCTCCTGCGGGTTCATGTGCTGGTCGCGCATGAACCAGCCCGGCTCGTAAGCGCCGATCGGCAGGATGGCGAGGCGGAACGGACCATAGCGCGCGCGTGCGGCGCGGAAATGGCGCCCCTCGCCGTAGCCGGAGTCGGCGACGTGGTAGATGCGCCCGGCGGGCGTTTCGATCACGAAAGCCGCCCACAGCGCCCAGTTGCGATCGTGCAATCCGCGCGCCGACCAATGGTGCATGGGCGCAAGCGTGACCGCGAGGCCGGGTGCGAGCGCGACGCGATCATCCCAGTCGTGGGCCTCGGCCCGGATCGCGGCGTCGTGCGAGCGCATGAGCGCGTCGTTGCCGAGCGGCGTGACGACGCGCGGATTGTGGGTGCGCGCGAGCCTGGACAGCGTGGCGAGGTCGAGATGGTCGTAATGGTTGTGCGACACCAGCACGGCATCGATGGGCGGCAGCGCGTCGAAGGCGATGCCGGGATCGTTCACGCGCCTCGGCCCATAGAAGCCCACCGGCGAGGCGCGCTCGGACCAGATCGGGTCAATGAGGATGTTGAGGCCCGCGGCCTGGATCAGCAGGCTGGCGTGGCCGATGAAGGAGATGCGCCAGAGGTCGCCCTGAACGCGCGACGGCGGGTGATCAACCAGCGAGTTGGCCACGCGCCCGGGCCATGACGCGCGATCGTTCGAGCCATACCAGCGCAGCACCTCGCCCAGTCGTTTCGGCCTGACACCGTGGGCGTCGACGAAACGCGCGCCGTCGAAGTGATCGCTTACCGGCCCGTCATAATAGCGGCCATTGTGCGCGCGCAGCCCAACCCCGCCGAGGCCGACGGCGGCAAGGGCGCTGGCGCCGGTCAGCAGGTGGCGGCGGCTGAGCCTCATGCGTCTGCTTGTTGCCGATCAGTGGCCGCGCGGGTTCTGATTGGTCAGGACAACATCAAGAATGAACGTCCTGCCGGCGCGGACCTCGGCGAGTCCTGCGCGCAGGGCGCCCGGCAGCAGGTCGGGTTTCTCCACGCGCTGTCCCGCAAAGCCGAAGGGCCGGCCGAGCTCGGAATAGTCGGGACCCTCGATATGAACGCCGTGATAGACCTTGGTCTGAAAGGCGGTGCCGTCGGGATAGTAGCCGAGATGGTTGTGCCGCATGGCCTCGTAGCCCTTGTTGTTGAAGACAACCACGAGCACGGGAAGCTGGTGCGCACGCGAGGCGCCCAAGGCCTGAACGACGGGATTGTAGAGAAACGAGCCGTCGCCGACGAGCAGCACCACCGGCCGCTGGGGCGCAGCGAGCTTGCAGCCGAGCGCAATGCCAAAACCCTGTCCCAGGCCGCCGCTCGAGCGCAGAAAGCTCTGCGGCAGGCTCCAGGCGAGATGGCGGTGGAGCATCCCGGCGTGCACGATGGTCTCGTCGACATAGATGGCGTCCGCCGGCATTGCCTCGCGCAGCGCACGCAGGAGCCAGAACGGATCGATGGGGATATCATCGCAGGCCTTAAGCTCGGCCGCGCTGCGCGCCTCCTCCTCCTTGGCGTGCTCGCGTTGCCAGTGTTCGCGCCGCTTGGCGAACTTGTCCGGCCGAAATCCGTTCGCGCGCAGGCCCTCCGCCAACAGCCGCAGCGAGGTCGCCACGTCGCCTTCGAGATAGAGGTCGGCCTGCAAGTCCTGGTAGGGAACGTGCCCCTTGAGCGGATTGTCGCTGATCGCGACGATGGTCGCGTTGACGGGCCTGTTGCTGGGCGGATACCAGGGCGCGCGCGACGCCACGAGCAGGACAAGGTCGGCCTGCTTGAGGAAGGGCGCGATGTTGATTCCCTGGTGCAAGGGGTGGGTTTTGGGGAAATTGGCGTAGGTGGCGATCGCGCCCTCAACGACCGGGATTGCGAGCATTTCCGCGAGAGCGACGAGCGCTGCGAATGCGGCGGGGTCGCGGCCGGCGTCATCGGTGACGATGACGGGATCCTTCGCATCGGCGAGCAGCCTCACCACCCGCTCCAGGTCCTGCGGTTGCGCCTGCGTCTTGGGAGCGGGCGGAACCTTTCGGAACTGCGCCGGCGGCGTCCAATCGTGCAGCATCACCTCGATGGGCACGTTCACATAAACCGGCCCCATCGGAGTGCGCTGCGCCAGTTCGCCGGCGCGCACGATGGTACCGTAAACGGTATGCACGCTCGTGGCCTGGCTCGACCACTTGGTCACCGCCTCGACCAGCCGGTGGGGACCGCCGACAACGCCGAGGCTACGGTACCACTGCGCGCCGGGATCAAAGCCGGGCTGCTCGCCATAGGTCAGCGATTCGCCCGACATGACGACCATCGGGATCTCGCGATGGTGCGCCGCCAGAACGCCCATGGACCCCTGCAGCAGGCCGACGCCGGCGTGCAACACCACCGTCTGCATTTTCCCGGTCATCTGCGTGTAGCCGATCGACATGTCGACCGCGAGCGTCTCGTGCCAGCAGTCAAGGTAGCCGGGACCTGCCTTGTTGCCGGCCTTCTGGCGTGCGAGCGCCTCCCACAGCGGCGCCCATTCCGAACCCGGCGAGGAAAAGATATAGTCGCAGTTCAAATGGCGGATCGCTTCGAGAACCGCTTCGCCGCCGTCGCAATAGTTCCTCACGACCTCGTCTCCTTGGCCATCCCTTCCGCATCAGTTTCCACCTGTGTATTCGCTCGTGGGCGGGCCTGTCCACGGGGTATCGTGAAGTCTGCGAGTTCCCGCGGCTCTGCGCGCGCGCGTGCGCCTTGCGACACCGCCCTGCAAGGGTCGCCTTGCGGTCTCGTCGTCGGCACCATGCCGGCGACTTCCACCACCACCCACTGTGAGGTCACATGCGAATAAATCGTCGCAGCGTTCTGGTCGAATGGGGAGATTGCGACCCCTCCGGCGTCATCTTCAATGCGCGCTACTTCGCCTGGTTCGACGCCTCGCTGCACGCGCTGCTGGCAAGCGGCGGGCTGAGCTTCGACGGACTGGTCGCTCGTCACGGCATCGACGGCTTGCCGCTGGTCGAAACCAGCGCGAAGTTCTTTACGCCGCTGCGCTACGGCGACTCCGTCGTGCTGGAGACCGCGGTGACCAAGCTGCACCGCTGCGCCTTCGACCTGCACCATCGCGTGCACAAGGCCGACCGCCTCGCGGCCGAGTGCTTCGAGACGCGCGTGCTCACCGCTCCTCATCCCGACGAGGGGCGCAGCAGGGCGCACCCGCTGCCGCAGGACCTCGTGGCGTGTTTGACCGGCCCGGCGGCCGCGTGAACCCGTCACCAATCACGCGCCTCGAATTTTTGCCACCGGCGGACGCCGACGCGGCTTCGGCAGACAGGCTCGCCCGCAGGAGCGCACGGGCTGCCACAAGAACGCCGCAGTGGTTTGGTAGCGGCATACTTGCGGTTTGCCGCAAAAAGCAAAAATAAGGAGTGACGTCCGTGTGCGACTACAGTCTCCACAACGTCACCGCTCGGCCTGCAAGGGTAGGAGACAAACTCGTATCGACGAAGTTCAAGAACTCGATCACTCGCGGTTTTGCCGCAGTGGGAGAACCCGATGTCGCCGTGTATCTGCTCGCCGGCACCGAGGTCGCGTTCGAGATGGAGGTCGAATACGAGCACGGTTGGAGCGTGTTCTCCAATCGAAAGGTGGCGGGCAAGGTCGCTCGGTTCCGGCTTGTCGATATGGACAAGCCGAATGTGCATCACCATGCGCTGGAGTTCCCCGACGGGCACACCGTGCTTGTCACCCGTCTGTGCGACGGCCAGTGCCTGACCGTGTTGCAGCTGCCGGCCGCCCCGCGCACCGAAAAAGAAGTCGAAGAGCGGAAATCCGGCGCTGTCGTCATCTGACGGGGCCGGTGACCTTGTGCGCCTGCACGGCGGGAGGAGCAGCGTCTCCTCCCGGAGCGAGAGGATTTGACCCGTTTCCCTGACGACGGCGCGTGAAGGCGCTCGCGCGAGGCGGAAAACGATCCGATGAAAGACTCGGCGTACAATCTGTGCGCCCGCGATGCCGACGGCAATTATTACTTGTTCAACAGCCGCCGGGGCGCCGCGCACGTGATGACGGCGCGCGCCTACGAGGCCTTTTGGAAGGCCGCGAACGGCGCAGGCGATCTCGACGGCGCCGGCAAAACGCGGCGCGACCTCCTCGACAAGGGCTTTCTTGTCGATGATGAGGCCGACGAGCTGTCTGAAATCCTGTCCGCACATCGCCAAGCGCGCCAGAGCCGCGAACGGCTTGAACTGCTCCTCGCGCCGTCGATGGCCTGCAACCTCGATTGCTTCTACTGCTTCGAGTCAAACCGATACGCCGGCCGCATGAGCGCCGCCGTGCAGGCGAACATCGTGCGGCTCGTGCGCCGCGCCTTCGAGGCGGGAACCGGGCGGCTGGAGGTGACGTGGTATGGCGGCGAGCCGTTGCTCGCCTTTGCCGTCGTGGACAGATTGAGCAAGCAATTCCTTGCGCTGTGCGGGGAGCTCGGCCGCGAGTACTCGGCGGAGATCGTGACGAATGCAACGTTGATGAACCACGAGAAGGCACGCCAGCTCGCCGCGTGGAACGTCAAACGGGCGCAGATCACGCTGGACGGTGTTCCCGAACTGCACGACGCACGCCGGATCGCCAGGAACCGCAAGCCGACGTTCCACCGGATCCTGGACGGCATCGAGGCGGCCGCGGCCCATATGCGCGTGTCCGTGCGCATCAACGCGTGCCGGACGGTCGCGGCGCGCTTGGATGAATTGCTGGAAATCCTTGCCGCGCGCGGGCTTCACCGCGTGGTCAGCGTGTACGTCGCGCCGCTGCAAAAGGTGGAGAACCCGACCTTCCCCGCGCCCTACTCCGGATCGCGCGCGCCGCCGGCGGGCGCGCGGCCGCACGTCCAGCGCCTGGATGCATTGGATGGCCGAGAAGCGGCCGATCTCGAGCTCCACTTCAATGACCTTCTTTGGAAGCATGGCTTTGCGCTGTCCAATTGCCTGCCGGAGCCGCGCCAGACGACCTGCATGGCCGATCGCGACCATAGCTGGCTGATCGAGGCGAACGGCGTCGTCCAGAAATGCTATTGGACCGCAGGACTGCGCGCGGAAGCCGTGGGACATCTCGCCGCCGATGGGATCGTCTCCCGAGAACCTTGCCACAAGTGGCAGGAATGGACGACGCTGCGAGATCCCGGCTGCCTGCAATGCGTCATGCTGCCGCTCTGCCTGGGCCGCTGCCCGCTCAAGCACCTCAATCGCGGATCCGACTATTGTCCGCCATTCAAGCACAACTGGGTCCGTGCGCTGGCGCGGTCCGCCGGTGTGCCGGAGGAACAGCTTGTTCCTGTCCGGCTGCCGCTGGCCGCCGACGGGCGCGCCGACGCCCCGCCGGTGATCTGCGCGAGCTCCGGGTGATCGGGCCGACCGCCACGGCGGCCGCGGGGGTCCACTCCATCGACGTGTGATTCGGCTGCTCGGCGACGCGCTCGAGCCAAGCCCGGACGCCCCCTCCAGGCCACCCACACCCGAGCGGTTTGTGTCGCAATGCAAACCGCTTCTTATTTTCACCTCGGCGCATTTTTGGCGCAGGGGCGAGCGGCAATTGACAGATTTCATCCGCTTGGTAGAATTATATCTGAGAGTGGTAGAAAGGTATAATCATGAGCATGAACATCAAAAACAGGGAGGCCCATCGGCTCACGCGAGAGCTCGCAAGGCTCACCGGAGAGAGCCTGACGACAGCCGTCACCGAAGCGGTCCGGGAGCGCCTGGACCGCGTGCGTCGCGCGCGAGGCGCCGGCCTTGCCGATCGCCTCCTGGCGATTGGAAAAGACTGCGCCGCACATCTCAAGAAGCCGTTCCGCACCATTGATCACGGCAAAATGCTTTACGACGAACGCGGATTGCCGAAATGATCATCGACACCTCGGCGATCATCGCCATTCTTCGCGACGAACCGGAGGCTGCTTTCTGCGCGCGGGCGATCGCCGACGCCGCCGACCGTCGCGTGAGCGCGGTCAATTATGTGGAAGCCGCGGTCGTGATCGACGCGAGCGGCGATCCGATCGCCAGCCGGCGCGTCGACGATTTTTTCCGGACGGCACGAATTGCGATCGAAGCCGTCACGCAAGTCCACGCGCAGATTGCGCGCGAGGCCTACCGGGACTTCGGCAAAGGCAGCGGGCATCCGGCGAGGCTGAATTTCGGCGATTGTTTTGCCTACGCGCTCGCGAAATCAACGGGTGAGCCGCTGTTGTTCAAGGGCGACGACTTCAGCCACACCGATATAATTTCGGTTTCGCCAAGATGATACGTCAAGAATCTTGTTTGGAATTTTGATCGATAACTCCCGCGCTTTCGCGCCACAACCACCCCCGCCGTTCACTCCGTGATGGCCAAGGCGGCGGCGCGTAGGTGGCGAGACTGCGCCGGTGGCGCCAACGACTCTGCCCGCAATCAGCCGGACCCTGTTCCAATTGTCCAAGGACGGCTCGGCGCGGCGCGCAAGGCGCCCGCGCGAAGGTCCCGGCCGCGTGGCCGAATAGCTCAGCTCGCCGGAACGAGGCGCAGAATGCGCCCCTGCGGATTGTCAGTGAGCAGATAGAGCGCGCCGTCGGGTCCCTGGCGCACGTCGCGGATGCGTTCGCCGAGGTCGCGCAGCAGGCGTTCCTCCCCGCTCACCCGTTCGCCGTCGAGCGCGAGCCGCACCAGCATCCTGCCCGCCAGCGCGCCGACGAAGAGACTGCCGCGCCAGGCCGGGAACAGCGCACCGGTGTAGAATGCCATCCCGCTCGGCGCGATGGACGGAACCCAATACTTGATCGGCTGTTCCATGCCGGCTTGCTGCGCGCTCTCGTGGATTCTGGCGCCGCTGTAGTCGACGCCGTAGCCGATCACCGGCCAGCCGTAGTTCCGGCCTTTCTCGATGATGTTGACCTCGTCGCCGCCGCGCGGGCCATGCTCGTGCTCCCACAGCCGCCCGCTCTGCGGGTGAAAGGCGAGCCCCTGGGGATTGCGGTGGCCGTAGCTCCAGATTTCCGGCTTGGCGCCGGCCCGGCCGACAAACGGGTTGTCGGGCGGAGCGGAACCGTCCGGCCGGATACGGATGATCTTGCCGAGGTGATTGGCGAGATTTTGGGCCTCCTCGCGGAACGCAAAGTGCTCGCCCAAGGCTACGAACAGGTTGCCGTCGCGCGATTGAGCGATGCGGCAGCCATAGTGGTTTCCGCTCGACAGCGGACCCTCCTGTCGAAAGATCACGCTTGTGTCATCGAGCGCGCCCTCGCCAAGCCGCGCACGCG
Source organism: Xanthobacteraceae bacterium (assembly GCA_036514935.1). Taxonomy (GTDB): domain Bacteria; phylum Pseudomonadota; class Alphaproteobacteria; order Rhizobiales; family Xanthobacteraceae; genus DATBWJ01. Next base: position 8,991 of record DATBWJ010000069.1, on the reverse strand, counting down.
CCACCGCCGTGCGGCCGCCGCCGGCAGTGGGCTCCGCGAAGCAGAAATAGATCACGTGCGAGCGCGCGAAATCCTGGTCGAGGATGACGTCGAGCAGTCCGCCCTGGCCGCCGGCGAGCACGCGCGGGACGCCCGCGAGCGGCGCCGACAGCGTGCCGTCCTTGGCCACGATGCGCAGCCGGCCGGGCCGTTCGGTCACCAGCATGCGGCCGTCGGGCAGGAAGGCAAGGCTCCAGGGGTGGGCAAGCCCGCGCGCCACGGTCTCGACGACGACCTCACGCGCCGCGCTGCCAGGAATCCCGGAGCGCCCGGTCTGCGCGGCGGCCGGCGCGAGGGCCGCGATCGCTGCGAGGAGTGCGGCAGGCCAAAACTTCATCGAAATTCTCGCCGGCCGCGGAGGAACACGCGAGGCGATCGGCTGCGTCGGCGCGGCGAGGATAGCGCGATTTCAGCGCCGCGTCGTGACGATGTTCGCGCTGGCGCTAATCGACACGGCGGTCGCGGCGACGGCAATCGACAAGACGAGCGCGAGGATCGCCATCAATTGGACGAGAAGCCGCGTACGCGCGCGGTGCCGGGCGGGCGCAAGACCGCCGCCCCGGCGGTCCCGGATCATGGCAGTGGCCTTTCGCGAATCACTCATGGGCGGACTGTGCGGGCGGATGCCGGCGCCCGTTGGGCGCGACTTGGGCGCCGTAGTTGAGAGCGCGAGGCGATTTCGTGGCGCAGGGTTAACGAATGGTAAACGCGCTGCGGCCGCGCGAGAGCGCGAACGAGGAACGTACAGGAGTGAGGCGCGTGCCGACCAATGTGCCTGAGGCGGGCTCTTACTCCGCTATCGCCAGGCTCGCCGGACGCCAGTCCATGGTGACGTGGTTGGGCTGCTCGGCCACGCGCTTGAGCCAGGCGCGCGTTGCGGGAAAGCCGGTGAGATCGAAGCCGCACTCGTGCGCGATGTGGGTGTAGGCATAGAGCGCGATGTCAGCGATGGTGTAGCGGCTGGCGGCAAAGAAGCGGTGGCCGCTCAGGTGCTTCTCGATGACGCGCAGGGCGCGATAGCCCATTTCCATCCAGTCCTCGACGGCATGCATCTGCAGCTCGCGCCCGCCCTTGACGAGGGTAAGCCAGAACCAGGCCGAGCCGACGTTGGGCTCGAGGCTGTGTTGCTCGAAGAACATCCATTGCAGCGCCTCGGCGCGGTCGATGCGATCCTCCGGCGCGAGCGGGGTGCCGCCGGCGATGTACCACAGGATGGCGTTCGACTCCGGCAGAAAGCGCCCGGGAAGCGCCTCCAGCAGCGGCACGTGGCCGTTGGGATTCTTCGCCAGGAATTCTGGGGTGCGGCTTTCGCCCTTGAGGATGTCGACTTCGACCAGGCGATAGGGAATGCGCAACTGCTCGAGCGCGAGCCGCACCTTGTAGCAGTTGCCGGAACGCTGCATTGAATAGAGCGTGTACATGCGCCCGCCCGCGGTCCTCGACCCAACGCCCATGCTTGTGATTGGCCGGTTGTCGGCCGGCGATGCCCGACGCTAGCGGCCGGCCACACGGACCACAACAGACAAATGCGACGCCAATGCGACCGCGCACAGGTATGTGCGAATATGCGCGAACGCGCAGCGTGCCGTTCTCCCGGATGCGCAGCGCGCAGCATGCGCGTCGCATGAAGCCTGCCGGGCGCGTGCGCTTTCTCTCGCAACTGCGAAAAGCTTGCGCGATGCGATGCGGGCCTTTAGGACGGGTCGGCTTGCGAAAGCGAAGCGCCCGCAGGCACAAGGAGCCTCCGATGTCGTTTCTTGCCGAATCGCTGCAGCGCATCAAGCCGTCCGCGACCATCGCGGTGTCGGACAAGGCGCGCGCGCTCAAGGCGGCGGGGCGCGACGTGATCGGACTTGGCGCCGGCGAGCCCGACTTCGACACGCCCGACAACATCAAGGAGGCCGCGATCCGGGCGATCAAGGCCGGCAAGACCAAGTACACCGCCGTCGACGGCATCCCCGAACTGAAGGCGGCGATCGCACGCAAGTTCAAGCGGGACAACGGCCTCGACTACAAGCCGAGCCAGATCATCGTCGGCGCTGGCGGCAAGCAGGTGTTGTTCAATGCGCTGATGGCGACGCTCAATCCGGGTGACGAGGTCATCATCCCGGCGCCCTACTGGGTCAGCTATCCCGACATCGTGCTGCTCGCCGGCGCAACGCCGGTGACGATCACGACGCGGATCGAGGACGCCTTCAAGATGAAGCCGGAGGCGCTCGAAGGGGCGATCACCCGCAGCACCAAGTGGGTGATCTTCAACTCGCCGTCCAACCCGACCGGCGCCGCCTACACGCGCGCCGAGGTCAAGGCGATCACCGACGTGCTGATAAGGCACCCTCATGTCTGGGTGCTGAGCGACGACATCTACGAGCACCTGGTCTACGACGACTTCGTGTTCACCACGCCGGCGCAGGTCGAGCCCGCGCTCTACCAGCGCACGCTCACGCTCAACGGCGTCTCCAAGGCCTATTGCATGACCGGCTGGCGGATCGGCTATGCCGGCGCGCCGGAGTTTCTGATCACGGCCATGGCCACCCTGCAATCGCAGTCGACCACCAACGCCAACGCCATCGCGCAATGGGCGGCGGTCGAGGCGCTCGACGGTCCGCAGGACTTCATCGCCCGCCACAACGCCGTGTTCAAGGAGCGGCGCGACCTCGCCGTCGGCATGCTCAACCAGGCGCAGGGCCTGTCCTGCCCCAAGCCGGAGGGGGCGTTCTACGTCTATCCTTCGTGCGCCGGCGCGATCGGCAAGACCGCGGCGTCCGGCAAGCTGATCCGGACCGACGAGGACTTCGTCACCAGCCTCTTGGAATGCGAGGGCGTCGCGGTCGTGCACGGCTCGGCGTTCGGCCTCGGCCCGGCCTTCCGCGTTTCCTATGCCACCGACACGGCCCTGCTCGAAGAGGCCTGCCGGCGCATCCAGCGGTTCTGCGGGAATCTGCGTTGAGGCATTGGGCTGGCGCGCACGAGCCCCCTAGCGCACGAGCCCCTAGGAGTCGACCGCGGTTGTCTCTAATATCGTACCGTCAGGCATGCGGCGGGCATTCAGATCACCGGCATGGCCGCACGCGCAGCCATTCGGCTGCGCCGGATTTCTATCTGCAAGGAGGAGGACTCATGTCGCGTTTCTTGATCGGGCTCGTCGCGTTGACGCTCACCGCTGCGCTCGCGGGTACAGCCGGCGCGCAATCGGGCCGTGCGGCGGTCGGCACGCTGACCTGCGACGTATCGGCGGGCTTCGGCGTGATCGTCGGATCGCGCCGCGCGGTAAACTGCGCCTTCGCGCCGTCCATGCCCGGAGCGGTCGAGCACTATAGCGGGACGATCACCAAGGTCGGGCTCGACATCGGAGCCACGACCGGCGGCGTCATGGTGTGGCTGGTGTACGCCCCGACCACGCGCGCCTCCGGCGCGGTCGCCGGTTCCTATGGCGGGGCGACCGCGGAGGCAACCATTGCGGTCGGGCTCGGCGCCAACGTGCTCGTCGGCGGGTCCAACCGCACCGTCGCGCTGCAGCCGCTCTCCGTCCAAGGCCAGACCGGGCTCAATCTCGCAATCGGCGTCGCGGCGCTCGAATTGCGCTTCGTCCGCTGAGAGCGAGGCGGTCCGACCGCACGTCGCGCCGACGGTTCAGGTGTCGGCTCCAATGATCGCCGCGCGTCGTGCGGCGATGCGCGCGTGCCGGTTGCGCCCGAGCGGCTCAAACATGCCGCGCAACCGGCGGCGCCGATCGCGTTCCCTCGGATTGCGCCCGGCCCGCCCGCGCGAATGAACGGGCGGCAACAATGACCCTTGCAACCGCCCCCCTCGTTTGAAACGATAGCTTGGCGGGGACTGCGATAACCCCCACGAAGCTCCCAAGCGTTTCCAGGTTGGAGGCGGATATGCCACGATCCGAGGGTCCCCGTTGCATCGCGCTGGTAGGTCCGTTCCAGAGCGGCAAGACCACGTTGCTCGAGGCAATATTGTCGCGCACCGGCGCCATCGTACGCATGGGAACGGTGGAGGCTGGCAACACCGTCGGCGACGCCACTAGGGAAGCGCGCGATCACAGGATGAGCGTCGAACTGTCGGTGGCAAGCACCACCTTCATGGGCGACGGCTATACGTTTCTCGACTGCCCGGGCTCGGTCGAATTCGTCCATGACATGCGGGCGGCGCTGCCGGCGGTCGACGCCGCGGTGGTGGTGTGCGAGGCGGACGAGAAGAAGATTCCGCAGCTCCAGCTCGTCATACGCGAGCTCGAGGATCTCAAGATCCCGCGCTTTCTCTTCCTCAACAAGATCGACAAAGCCGACGCCCGGGTGACGGACATCCTGAAGCTGCTGCAGAGCGCCTCGCGCGTGCCGCTGCTGCTGCGCCAGATCCCGATCTGGAAGGGCGACATCGTCGCCGGATTCGTCGACCTCGCGCTCCAGCGCGCCTATGTCTACCGGGAACACGCGCCTTCCGAGGTCGTTGCGCTTGAAGGCGAGGACCTCGGTCGCGAGAAGGACGCGCGCTTCACCATGCTCGAGACGCTCGCCGACCACGACGACGAGCTGATGGAGCAACTTCTGGAGGACATTCCCCCGCCGCGCGACAAGGTGTTCGATGATCTCGCCAGGGAACAGCGCGAAGGACTGATTTGCCCGGTGCTGATGGGGGTGGCGACGCGCACCAATGGCGTGCTGCGCCTGTTGAAGGCGTTGAGGCACGAGTCGCCCGGGGTGGCGGACACCGCAAAGCGGCTCGGCGTCAAGGCGAGCGGCGATGCCGTGGCCTATGTGTTCAAGACGCTGCACACGGCTCACGGCGGCAAGATGTCGGTCGCGCGCGTGATGTCCGGTCAAATCAGCGACGGCACCGTCCTCAATTCTCCCGAGGGCGAGGCCGGACGCGCGTCCGGCGTGTTCAAAATGGTGGGCCAGACGAGCGAGAAGCGCGGCGCGGCGGCGGCCGGCGACACCGTTTCGCTCGGCAAGCTCGATCGCGCCAGGACCGGCGACACGCTGTCGTCGGGCAAGCAGGCCCATGCGGCAATCGCCGGCATCAAGCCGCCGCCGCCGGTCCTGGCGATCGCCATCGCCGCAAAGGAGCGCAAGGACGACGTGAAGCTCGGCCAGGCGCTCAGCAAGCTCGTCGAGGAAGACCCCTCGTTCACCATCGTCCACAATCCGGAAGCCCACGAGGTCGTCGTATGGGGCCAAGGCGAGATGCATCTGCGCGTCGCCACCGAGCGGCTCGCTGACCGCTTTGGCATCGCCATCGTGCGGCGCGCCCCCAGCGTCGGATACCGCGAGACCATCCGCAGGCCGATCATCCAGCGCGGACGCCACAAGAAACAGTCTGGCGGCCACGGTCAATTCGGCGACGTCGTTCTCGACATCAAACCGCTGCCGCGCAGCGCCGGCTTCTCCTTTGCCGACGAGATCAAGGGCGGCGTCGTTCCGAACAACTACATTCCAGCGGTGGAGGAGGGAGTCATCGACGGGCTCAAGCATGGCCCGCTCGGATTCCCCGTCGTCGACGTCGCGGTCAAACTGATCGACGGCTCCTATCACAGCGTCGATTCCTCCGACATGGCGTTCCGCACCGCCGGCCGCATCGGCCTCGTCGAGGCGCTGCCGCAATGCGAGCCGGTGCTGCTCGAGCCCATCCACATGGTGGAGATCGTGTGTCCGTCGGAGGCCACCGCCAAGATCAATGCCATTCTGTCCAGCCGCCGCGGCCAGATCCTCGGCTTTGACGCGCGCGAGGGCTGGCCGGGTTGGGACCTGGTGCGGGCGATGATGCCGGAAGCGGAGATCGGCAACCTCATTGTCGAGGTGCGCTCGGCCACCGCCGGCGTCGGCACCTTCACGTTCAAATTCGACCACATGGCGGAGCTGACCGGCAAGCAGGCCGATCACATCGTGGCGACGCGCAAGGCGGCGGCCGCGGCCTAGAACCGTCGCATGGCCTGCTGACGAACGGGGCGTTGGCGCGCCGGCACCATCAGTGCTTGTTATGGGTCATTTAGCGCGCGATGGCGCGGCGCTGCGTCGTCTGCGCCGCTGTGTTTGTGCAAATAAATGAGGCGCCGGGCTCGCACGACATTAACAGAACATTGATTGCTCGCCTCTATCATCAGCGATTACGAATGCAACTTGGATTTGTCGAAGGACGCGATGGGCAGCGCCGCCATCCTGCTCGCCGAACTCGAAAATGCCGTCAGCCGCGGTTCGCACTCGCGGCGCACGCAGATGCTGCGCACGGTGACCGATCTGTTCCTGTGCAACGCCTCCTCCTTCAGGGAGGAGCAGGTTGCGCTGTTCGACGATATTATCGGACGCCTTGCGCGCGACATTGAAACCAATATTCGCGCGGAACTCGCCCGCAGACTGGCGCCGATCGACAATGCGCCGATCAACCTGATGACCACGCTCGCGCGCGACAGCGAGGCCGAGGTCGCAAGCCCTGTGCTCGCGCGCTCGGAAGTGATCGGAGAATCGATTCTGCTCGAGACCGCGCGCGCGAAGAGCCAGGACTTCCTGCTCGCCATCTCACAGCGCCGCAGCCTGAGCGAACCGATCACCGACGTGCTGGTCCAGCGCGGTGACCGCACGGTGGTGCGCACCGTTGCCTCGAACCAGGGCGCAAGCTTCTCCGAGTTCGGCTTCACGACGCTGATCCGACGCTCCGGCGGCGATGATGAGCTTGCCTACATCGTGGGATCGCGGCGCGATATTCCGCCGCGCCAGTTCCAGCAGCTCGTTCTCAAGGCCTCGGATCTGGTGCGCACGCGGCTGTTGGAGTCTGATCCGGGCAGCGCGGAGCAGGTCGATGAGCTTCTCGCGCGGCTGGCCGGACGGATCGAGGCCAAGCTCAAGCTCGTTCCACGCGATTACGCGGACGCGCGGCTGCGGCTCGAACGCCTCCAGCGCGTGGGTCAGCTCGACGAGACCGAACTGCTGACGTGCGTGCGGGCCGGCAAGTTCAAGGAGATGGTGGTCGCGCTCGCGCTGATGTCTGGCCTGTCGATCGAGGTCGTGGAGCGGGCGATGCTCGGCGAGCACCACGAGCTGCTCATGATCATCGTGCGGGCTTGCGCCCTGTCGTGGACGACCGTCAAGCAGACGCTGGCGGTGCTCAACAGCGCGCGCGGCCTGCACCGCGGCGATTTCGATAATGAGTTCAACATGTTTCACAAGCTGCAGATCGCCACCGCGCAGCGCACCGTGCGCTTCCTGCTGGCGCGGCAGGCCGCGACGGTTCCCGCCGGCGCGGAAGCCGCGCGCTGATCGGCCTCCCCGTCGGGCGCGGGCGGCGCAACGAACGGTTAACGGCAGCCCCGGCGTTTCGCGCGCCCCGCTAACGCGAAATACATGGCGTTGCGCTAGTGTTGCGACTCTGACGGTTCGTCCCGAACCGTCAGCCCGGAACACTAGCTATTTGAATGTTTTGTGTTGTGTCGCCAACACAATGATCACGAATTAAGCGTTGACGACACAACACTAGGCAGAGCCGAAACCGCTGCAATCCGACGCCGGTCGGGAGGCCTCCGCTCCATGTGGTCGAGCATTCGGGAGCTATTTGCGGCCGGCGAGCGCGATGCCGCCGGCCGGCCGATCGTCACGCTTGCGGGCGCGCTCAAGCACGGGTGGCTGGAGGTGTGGTACCAGCCGAAAATCGCGCTCAGGGACAATCGCCTCATCGGCGCGGAAGCGCTCATCCGCGTGCGCCATCCCGAGCTCGGGGTGCTCGGCCCAAGCGCGTTCCTGCCGGAGGCCTGCGAGGAGGCGGTGCTGGCCTTGACCGAACTGGTCATCGCCGCCGCGCTGCGCGACTGGCAGACCTGCGCCAGCGCCGGCGCCCCGCACATCGTCCTGTCGGTCAACGTGCCGGCATTCGCCTTCGCGAAAATGCCGATCGGCCGCATCATCCGCGAGGAACGGCCGAAGGCTGCGAACTGGCCGGGCCTGATCCTGGAAGTCACCGAGGATCAGGTGGTCAACGATCTCAAGATCGCCAACGAGGTCGCGCGCGAGCTGCGCGCGCAGAACTGCTCTCTTGCGATCGACGATTTCGGCGCCGGCTATTCGTCGCTGGCACGCCTGCGCGAACTGCCCTTCAGCGAGCTCAAGATCGACCGCGCCTATGTCAGCGCCTGCGACCGCGACCGCGTGAGCGCCGGCGTGTTGGAGTCGATCGTGGAGTTGGCGCGCCGCTTCAATCTGCGGACCGTGGCGGAAGGGATCGAGACGACCTACGAAAGCCACAGGCTGCAGGGCCTCGGCTGCGCGGTGGGCCAGGGCTTCCTGTTCGCCAAGCCGATGGCCAAGCCCGATTTCATGGCCACGATCGAGCGCCACACCGGCGTGCGCGCGGGTGAGCCACGCCGCTGGTTCGCTGCGCGCCCATAGCGCCGCGCCGCCGGCTCAACAATCCCGTTGCGACGGTCAGCGCAGCTTCCGCCGCGCGTCCATTCGCGCGCGGGCGCGTCGCCTCACCCGGTCAGCGCCGGGTAATCGGTGTATCCCTCTGCACCGCCGTCGTAGAATGTCGTCTGGTCGGGAACATTGAGCGCGGCGCCGAGACGGTAGCGCAGCGGCAGGTCCGGATTGGCCAGGAACGCCACGCCGAAGGCGACGAGGTCGGCCTCTCCGCGCCCGAGCGCGGCGTTTGCGCTGGCGAAATCGAACCCGCCGTTCACGATGTAGGCGTTCCTGAACTTCTTGCGCAGGACGGCCGACACGCGCTCTTGCTCCGGTGCCGCCGGATCGACAACGTGCAGATAGGCGATATCGAGCTTGCTCAGTTCTTCCGCCAGGTGGGTGAAGGTCGCGAGCGGATTTGAATCCGACATGGCATTGAACTCACTGCGGGGCGAGATGCGATATCCGACGCGTTGGGCTCCCCACACCTCGATCACCGCCCGCGTCACTTCGAGCGGCAGCCGCGCGCGGTTCTCGATCGAGCCGCCGTAGG
>DATBWJ010000068.1:0-6279 GCA_036514935.1 Xanthobacteraceae bacterium | reverse complement strand
GAGCGCGCCGTTCTCGAACGCCTGCAGGAGCGCCGCCAGGAGCTCGAGGGGCGCGCGCGCGAGATCGAAATCCGCGAGGATCTGCTCAAGGCCGCCGAGAAGCGGATCGAGGCGCGCGCCGCCGAGCTCAAGGAGATCGAGGCGCGCATCAACGCGGCGATCAACCGCAAGGACGAGTCCGAGGCGGCCAAGTTCAAGGGCCTGATCACCATGTACGAGAACATGAAGGCGAAGGACGCCGCCAAGATCTTCGACCGGCTTGACATGGCCGTGCTGCTCGACGTCTCCTCCCAGATCAATCCGCGCCGCATGTCCGACATCCTCGCGCAGATGTCGCCGGAGACGGCCGAGCGCCTGACGGTCGCGCTCGCCGGCCGCCGCGTCGCGCAGGAGCCCGCCGTTCCCGAATTGCCGAAGATCGAGGGCAAGCGCAGCGGCCTGTGATCGCCTGCGCGCGACATGAGGCGCCGCGCACGCGCCGCTGCGCCGGGCGGCGTTGACTTACGCTGCGTCTGATTCCTAAGATGCCGTCAACGAATGCCAATCAGCGCGCGTATTGGGCCGCCGGAGGAGGCGCTGCGCGCACCATCAAAGACAAAACGATCGCTCGTCCGGCGAGCGGCGCAGCATAGAGGAGAGGAGAACATGCGTGCGGCACTGCGATTCAATGCCATGCATTTCATGCCCTATAGCCACTTGCCGGAGCACCACCGGGACCACAAGTCGCTGTGGGTGAATTTCTCCAACAAGCACTACGATCCGGACAAGGGCCACCAGCTCTACCAGCGCTATCTGGACGAGCTCGTCCTCGCCGACAAGCTCGGCTTCGATGCGATCGTCGTCAACGAGCACCACAACACGGTATACAGCATGATGGCGACGCCCAACCTGATCGCCGCAGCGCTGGTGCCGCAGACCACGCACGCGCGCATCTGCGTATGGGGCACGCCGCCCAACCTCATGCTGCCGGCGCGGCTCGCCGAGGAGTACGCCATCCTCGACGTCATGTCGAAGGGCCGGCTCGAGGTCGCCTTCCCGCTCGGCACCGGCATGGAATACTGGGCGAGCCCGATCAACCCGGCGACCGCGCGCGAGCGCTTCAAGGAATCACTGAAGGTCATCCTGCAGGCGTGGACGCAGGACGGACCGACGACGCACTACGGCAGCTTCTACACCTACCGCTTCCTCAACCCGTGGCCGCGGCCGTACCAGAAGCCGCATCCGCCCTGCTACATCGTCGGCACCGGCAGCCCCGAGACCATCGAGATCGCCGCCGAGCACGGATTCGGCTACGCCTCGGTGTTCGTCACCCGCCAGCGCGCGCGCGAACTCAACGACAACCTGCGCCAGCGCGCCGCCCACTACGGCCACGCCATGCGGCCCGACCAGTTCCCGCTGCTGTGCTTCGTGTATGTCGCGGAGACGCAGCAGCGGGCCGAGGACGAATACGTCGACCACCTGCGGCGCTTCTTCGAGGACTATCTGCGCACGACGCCGCAGTACCTCGCCCCGCCCGGCTACCTGTCGACCGAGCAGCTCAAGGCGCGCGCCGCGATGGCGGACAAGCTGCACGGCGGGTTCGATTTCAACGCGCTCAGCCAGTCCTTCTTCATCAGCTCCGGCACGCCGGACAAGGTTGCCAACGACATCGGCGAATGGGCCATGCGCATGCAGACCAACCACATCAACTGCGTGGTGCACGTGGCCGACATGCCGCACTGGAAGACGGTGAAGAACCTCACGCTGTTCGCCGAGGAGGTGATGCCGCGCCTGCGCGCGGGCACGCCGGCCGAGCGGGTCGCCGCCGAGTAGACGCAAACGGAGGGGAGGAAGCGATGAGCAGATTTGCGCGCGAGGTGCTGACCGTCGACGGCGTCAAGACCGTGGTCTATAGCGGCGGCCAGGGCGAGCCGGTCGTGTTTTTCCACGGCGCCGGCACCATCGACGGCTTCGATTTCGCCGAGCCGTGGACCGAGAGATTCCGGGTGATCGTGCCCTATCACCCGGGCTTCGGGGAGTCGGGTGACGATCCGACCTTCACCGACCTGCACGACTACGTCATGCACTATCTCGAACTGTTCGACCTCATCGGGCTTGGCTCGTTCAATCTGGTCGGCCTGTCGCTCGGCGGCTATCTCGCGGCGAAATTCGCCTGCGAGCACGGCCATCGCGTCAAGAAGCTCGCGCTCATCGCGCCCGCCGGCATGATCGATCCGAAGCACCCGATCCTGGACTTCCTGGCGGTGCCGGGCGAGGAGATGCTCGGCCTGCTCGTCTCCAACTTCGACGTTCTCCGCAAGCGCCTGCCGGAGAAGCCCGACCTCGATTTCATAGCCGAGCGCTACCGCGAGGCGACCACGGTGACGCGGCTGTTGTGGGAGCATCCCGGCGATCCCAAGTTCATGCGCTACCTGCACCGGATCAAGATGCCGACTCTCATCGTGTGGGGCGACGAGGACAGGATCATTCCCGTCCAGCAGACCGAGACGTGGCAAAAGTTCCTGCCCAGCGCCGACATCCGGGTGTTTAAGGGCGCCGGCCATCTGGTGCATATCGAGAAGCCGGAGGCGGTCGAAGCGGTGGCGCGGTTCCTGAGCTGAGGCCGTTGCGCGGCCTCGTTCGCCCCGGCCTGCCGCTAACATTCTGAAAACACTGGCGTTTGCACAGCCACGATTAACGGCCCCTTAAACGGGCGGGCGTAGGGTGGCCTCAGCGCAGGCCGTTTCGGCCGCGCGAGGGGCCCGATTGCGCCATGACCGATCGACCGTCGGCCGCAGCGCTGTGCGCGGGGCGGCGCGCGCCCAGGGCGCGCGCGGTGCTCTCGGCGCTCGTTGTTGCAGCCGCCGTGTTCGTGCCGCGCGCGGCCGCCGGCCAAGTGCGCGCGGACGTCAGCGTGAACACGAGCGGCGGCTATGCCCGCATCGTGTTCCGCTTCAACGAGGATGCCGAGGCCGAGGTGCGCCTTGCCGGCGGCATTCTCGTCATCGGCTTCCAGCAGCCGGTCGAGGTCAACGTCGATCGGCTCACCGCCAACGGGACCGGCTACATCAGCGCGGCGCGGCGCGACCCCGACGGACGCGGCCTGCGCATTGCCCTTGCCCGCAAGGTCGCGGTCAATTCCATGACCGCGGGCGAGCGGCTGTTCGTCGACCTGTTGCCCGACGGCTGGAGCGGGCCGGTGCCCAGCCTGCCGCAGGAGGTCGTCGAAGACCTTGCCCGCCGGGCGCGCGAGGCCGAGAAGCGCGAACGCCAGCACCGCGCGCTCGCCCAGCAGCGCGCGCGCGCAGCCACCCGCGTGCGCGTCGCCCATCAGCCGACCTTCAGCCGCTACGTGTTCGAACTTCCCGCACTGCTGCCGGTGGCGACCGATCGCGGCAAGGACAAGCTCAGCCTCCTGTTCGACGCCCCGCTCAGGATCGACCTCGCCGACGCCAAGGCGTCGCTGCCGCCCATGGTGGAATCAATCGACGCCACGCCCGCCGGGGATTCAGTCACGGTGAGCTTCACGTTCAACGGCAAGGTCGACATCCGCAGCTTCCGCGAGGACAACAACTACGTGGTCGACGTCGTCGCGATCAAGGCGAAGGAAAGCGAGAGCGCGGCGCCGGCCTTCGTGCCCCCGCCATTGGCCGAGGCTGCCGAGACTCCATCTGCCAAGCCGCCCGCGGAAGCGCCTGAAGCGCCGGCCGAGCCGCCTGCGGAGCAGGGCAGGGCGGCGCTTGCCATCGAGCGACCGCAGGCCGCGCAGGCCGCCGCCGCGCCCGCCCTCGCTGTGCCCGAGCCGCCCCCCGATACCGCGCCCGCTGCGCCGGTGCGATCGCCTGCCACTTTCGACCTGCTCGCGCCCTCGGAGCGCGCCGCGCCTGCCGGCGCCAACGCGCTTACCGTGGGACGGCGGAACGAGCCGATCCGGCTGACATTCTCGTTTGCGACACCCACGCCGGCGGCGGCGTTCGCGCGCGCCGATGCGTTCTGGCTCGTCTTCGACGACGGCGCCGCCATCGATCTGTCCGCGCTCGCCGCCGAGCCGGTGATCCGCCACGCCGCCGTGACGACGGCCGGCGATGCCCAGATCGTGCACCTAAAATTCGATCGGCCGCGGCTCGTCAGCCTGGACGGGGGCGCCACCTCCTGGACGCTCGACATCAGCGACGCGGTGGCCGAGCCCGCGCAGCCGCTGACGGTGGCGCGCATCATGTCCACCGAGTCGATGGCGAGCGCGCATATCGCGCTCAAGAATCCCCGCCGCCTGCACCGCCTGGACGACCCCGACATCGGCGACACCCTGCTGGTGGTGACCGCGCTTGCGCCCGCGCGCGGCATCCTCAAGACCCAGGATTTCGTCGAGTTCCGCGCGCTCGCCTCGGTCCATGGCGTCGTCATCCAGCCGCTCGCCGACGATCTCGGCATCGAGCTTGCCGGCGACCGCGTCATGATCGGGCGGCCGGGCGGTCTTGCCCTGTCCTCGTCCGGCGCGAGCGGGCGGGCGGGCGGCGCGCTGCGCGCGGTGATGTTCGACACCCAGCTTTGGGGGTTCGACCGCAAGGCCGACTTCGATAGCCGGCTGCGCGCGCTCGTCAGCGCCGCCGCCCAGGCGCCCGAGGCCAAGCGCACCAGCGCGCGGCTCGACATCGCGCGCTTGTACTTCGCCCGCGACATGTACGCGGAGGCCAAGGGCGTGCTCGACGTGGTGCTGAACGAAGAGCGGCCGACCGCCGATGACGCCATCGCGCTCGTCATGCATGCGCTCGCCAACGCCCTGATCGGCCGCAGCAGCGAGGCGCTCAAGGAGCTCTCAAGCCCGATCGTCGGCATGCAGAACGATGCGCAGCTCTGGCGCGCCTTTGCGAGCGCCAAGCAGGGCCGGTGGGCCGAGGCACGCGAGGGCTTCCGCAAGACCGAGCTCGCGCTCGCGGCTCTGCCGATCGAGCTGCAGCGGCTCGTGCGCATGGAATCGGTGCGCGCGGCCATCGAGGTCCGCGACTTCGCCACCGCCGCCGATCAGCTCGCCGCGCTCGAGACGCTCGGGGTGCCCGACGACCTGCAGGCGCCGTTCGCCGTCCTTAGCGGGCGCATCTACGAGGGCCTCGGCCGCACCGGCGAGGCGCTCGTCGCCTACCGGGCGGCCGCCGATTCGAGCCATCGCCCGGCCGCGACGCAGGGCCGGCTGCACGAGACCAGCCTGCGCTTTCAGCTCGGCGACCTCAAGCGCGCCGACGTCGTCAGCGACCTCGAAACGCTGACCGCGACCTGGCGCGGCGACGAGACCGAGATCGAGGCGCTGCAGTTGCTGGCGCGGCTGTACACCGAGGACGAGCGCCATCGCGACGCCTTCAGCGCCATGCGCGTGGCGCTGCGGACCCAGCCGAACCTGGGCATGACCCGCCGCATCCAGGACGAGGCGGCGGCGACCTTCGAAGCGCTGTTCCTCGGCGGCAAGGGCGACGCCATGCCGGCCATCGACGCGCTCGCCCTGTTCTATGATTTCCGCGAGCTGACCCCGATCGGGCGGCGCGGCGACGAAATGATCCGGCGCCTGGCCGACCGGCTGGTGTCGGTCGATCTGCTCGCCCAGGCGGCCGAGCTGTTGCAGCACCAGATCGATCACCGCCTGCAGGGCGCTGCGCGCGCGCAGGTCGCCGCCCGGCTGGCGGCGATCTACCTCATGGACCGCAAGCCCGACCGCGCGCTGGCGGTGATCCGGGCGACGCGCATCAGCGATCTGCCGAACGAGCTGCGCAGCCAGCGCCTGCTGCTCGAAGCGCGCGCCATGTCCGACGTCGGGCGCCACAACCTCGCGCTCGAAGTGATCGAGAACATCGAGGGGCAGGAAGCCGTCCGTCTGCGCTCGGACATCCTGTGGGCGGCCAAGCGCTGGCGCGAGGCGGCCGAACAGATCGAGCTCCTGTACGGCGAGCGCTGGCGCGAGTGGCGTCCGCTCAACGACATCGAGCGCCGCGACATCCTGCGGGCGGGCCTCGGCTTTGCGCTCGAGGAGGACGCCATCGGGCTCGCCCGCCTGCGCGACAAGTTCGGCGCCGGCATGATGCAGAGCGCGGACCGCCGCGCCTTCGAGATCGTCACCAACCTGTCCTCGCCGCGCGAGGCGGAGTTCCGCGATATCGCGCGCGCCATCGCGGCGGTGGACACGCTCGCGGGCTTCCTGCGCGACATGCGCCACCGCTATCCGGAGAGCGCGGCGAGCCCCGCCCCGCCCGCCGCCGGCGCGCCCTCCGGCCGCCAGACGCGCCAGCGCGATGTCTCGACCACCGGCGCGCT
>DATBWJ010000067.1:0-5224 GCA_036514935.1 Xanthobacteraceae bacterium | reverse complement strand
CCCGCCTCGCAATGACGGCGAAGGCGAGTCGATTTGAAGGCATCCCGCTTTACGCCGCCATCGCCTGCTTGACCGCGGCGACCAGCTCCTTGAGCGTGAACGGCTTGGGCAGGAAGGCGAACTGGCCCTCGGACAGGCTTTTCGCGAAGGCCTCCTCGGCATAGCCCGACACGAAGATGATTTTCAGGTCGGGCTTGCGCCGGCGCAGCTCCTGCAGGAGCGCCGGCCCGTCCATCTCCGGCATCACCACGTCCGAGACCACGAGGTCGATGGTGCCGCTGTGGCGCTCAATGACCTCGATCGCCTCCACGCCGTTGCCGGCCTCCAGCACGCTGTAGCCGCGCGAGGCAAGCCCGCGCGCGTTGAGGCCGCGCAAACCCTCCTCGTCCTCGACCAGCAAAATGGTGCCCTGGCCGGTGTCGTCGGCCGGCGCCACCCCGACCGCGGCCGGCCGCGGGGCCTCCTCGGCCCGCGCGGCATGGCGCGGCAGGAAAATGCGGAAGGTCGCGCCCTTGCCGACCTCGGAGTCGACGTAGATGAAGCCGCCGGTCTGCTTGATGATGCCGTAGACGGTCGACAGGCCGAGGCCGGTGCCCTT
Source organism: Xanthobacteraceae bacterium (assembly GCA_036514935.1). Classification (GTDB taxonomy): domain Bacteria; phylum Pseudomonadota; class Alphaproteobacteria; order Rhizobiales; family Xanthobacteraceae; genus DATBWJ01. The sequence goes on along the minus strand of DATBWJ010000067.1, from coordinate 4,626 downwards.
GCCGACCTCCTTGGTGGTGAAGAACGGCTCGAAAATGCGGTCCTTGATGTCGGCGGGAATGCCGGCGCCGCTGTCGGCGACCTCGACCAGCACATACTCGCCCGCCGGCATGCCCTTGTAGTGGAACTCGCGGCTCTCGGCCTCGCTCACGTTGCGCGCGCGCACGCTGAGCTTGCCGCCCTCGGGCATGGCGTCGCGCGCATTGATCGCGAGGTTGACGACGACCTGCTCGAACTGCGACAGGTCGGCCTTGATCGGCCACAGTTCGCGCCCGTGCACCACTTCGAGCGAGACGTTTTCGCCGATCAGCCGGCGCAGCAGCATCGAGAGATCGGACAGCCCCTCGCCGAGGTCGAGCACCTGCGGGCGCAGCGTCTGGCGGCGCGAGAACGCCAGGAGCTGGCGCACCAGGCTCGCCGCGCGGTTGGCGTTCTGCTTGATCTGCATGATGTCCTGGAAGGACGGATCGGTCGGCTTGTGGGCGTTGAGCAGGAAGTCGGTCGCCATCACGATGGCCGACAGCACGTTGTTGAAATCGTGCGCGATGCCGCCGGCGAGCTTGCCCACGGTGTCCATCTTCTGCGACTGGGCGAACTGGTTTTCGAGCGTGCGCTGCTCGGTGGTCTCGAGCGCATAGACGATCGCCGCCTCCTCGTCCTCCTGGTCGACCGGCGTGACATAGAAGCGCGCCCAGCGCTCGGCCTTGCCGGCGAGCGCGGCATCCACCGGCGCGATCTCGCTCTGGCCGCCGGCGGCCTTGGCGATCGCCGATTCGAGCGCGGCGCGGTCGCGCTCGGCCACCACGTTGAGGATCGAGCGGCCCTCCGCGCGCACGCCTTCCCCGCTCGCCATCGACTGCAACAGGCGCGCGAACAGCGCATTGACGCGCGCGACGTTGCCGGCCTGATCGACGGTGGCGATCGCCATCGGCGTGTTCTGGAAGAAGCGCATGAAGCGCACCTCGGCGGCGCGCTGGGGATCGATGCCGACGCTGCGCGCGCGGTTGAGCACGAGCGTGCGCGAGGCGCCCGGGCTGCCGTCGGCGGCGAACGCGACCTTGTGGTAGAGCCGCACCGGCAGCGTCTTGCCTGCGCGCGTTTTCAGGTCGAGGTCGAAGACTTCGGTCCTCACCTCGCCCGGCAAGCCGGTCACGGTGGCGATCAGCGAGGCACCGTCGCCGGCGACGATGTCGGTGAGCTTGAGGCCGCCGGAGCCGACCTGGGCGAGGTCGTGGTCGAGCCAGTTGGCGAGCGTCGCGTTGAGGTAGACGACCTCGCCCGCCCCGTCGGCCGAGAAGAAGCCCGCCGGCGCATGGTCGAGGTAGTCGATGGCGTGCTGGAGTTCCTGAAAGGCGTTTTCCTGCCGCTCGCGCTCGCGCGTGACATCGGCCACCGTCCACACGGTCACGCGGGCGCCGCGGCCGCGCTCGTTGAGCGGGCGGATGCGCAGCCGCATCCAGCGCGCCGGCTCCCCGCGCGGGCCTGGCACGCGCACCTCCTCCTGCAGGCGGCGACCCTCGCGCGCGGCCTTGAGCAGCCGGTAGACCGCCTCCGACACGTCGGGGTCGCCGATGAAGGCGCGCTCGACCGGGCGGATGTCGTCGGCATCGAGCGCACCGACGAGCACGCGGTAGGCGGCGTTGGCATAGATGACGCGCCCGCTCGCGTCGGTCACCACGATGCCGTCGGGGGACTCATCGGCCACGCCTTTCAGCAGCGGGCTGCCGCCATCCTCGCCGGCGATGCGCAGGATGCCGGCGGCCGCGGCGAACAGCGAAAAGACCCCGATCATGCCGAGCACCGCCAGCAGGACCAGGATGTAGGACTGGGCATGGTGGCGGCCAACCAGCACGATGCCGGCCGCGGCGGCCACCAGCACGCCCGCCACCAGCAGCACCAGAAGGATGCTTCCCCTGCGGTCGGTGCGGTCGATGACCGCCGGTTGGTGCTCGCTCAAATCGTGCGTTGCCATGATGTCGAATCGTGCCCGCCGTCCCTAATTGAATCACCCGCGCGCCGGGCGCAAGGGTTCCCGGGCCCGAGCGCTCACGCCCCGGCCTCAGCCGGGCCGCGCGGCGGCGCGGTTGAGGCGCAGGACATAGCCGATCACCTCGGCCACCGCCTTGTAGTGCTCGGGCGGGATTTCCTCGTCGACCTTAACGGCGGCGTGCAGCGCGCGGGCGAGCGGGGCGTTCTCGACGAGCGGCACGCCGTTCGCGCGGGCGACCTCCTTGATCCTGAGCGCCAGCGCGTCAAAACCCTTGGCGACGCACCGGGGGGCGTTCATGCCGCGCTCGTATTGCAGCGCGACCGCGACGTGGGTCGGGTTGGTGATGACGACCGTGGCCTTGGGCACCGCCGCCATCATGCGACGCTTCATGCGGCCCTGGCGGATCTGCCGGATGCGCGCCTTGATCTTGGGATCGCCCTCGGTATCCTTGAACTCGTCCCTCATTTCGCGCAGCGACATCTTTTGGCGCTCGTACCATTGCCGGTACTGCACGAGATAGTCGAGCGCGGCCACCACCGCCATGATGGCGACGACCGCGCCGAGGAGTTTTAACGAGAGAACCCGGGTGAAGGGCAACAGGCCGGCGATGTCGACGGCGACCAGCGCTTCGAGCCGGTGGCGTTCCGGCCACAGAAGCGCGATGAGCACGCCGCCGACCAGCGTCAGCTTGATGAGCCCCTTGGCGAAGTTCAACAGCGCGTGCTTGGAGAACAGCCGCTTGAGGCCGGCCGCCGGCGAAATCTTCGCGAGCTTCGGCGTCAGCGGATCGAGCGCCCACACCGGGCGGTGCTGGATGAGATTGCCGCCGATCGCCGCCAGCGTCAGCAAGAGGAACGGAATGGCGACGGCGGCGAGCACCTCGGCGCCGAGCCGCGCAATCAGGCCGGACAGGCGCACGCCCTCGGTCGGCAACTGGTGGGCATTGGCGAGCAGCCCGCGCAGCGTGCCGGCGAGCTCGCGCCCCATCGCGCCGGAAAAGTTGAGCAGCACCAGGGCGCCGGCGGCGATGACGAACCAGGTATTGACCTCCTGGCTCGACGCCACGTCGCCGCGCTTGAACGCCTCTTCGAGCCGCTTGTGGGTCGGATCCTCGGTGCGGTCGGCGTCGTGGCGTTCGTCGGCCATGGTTTCACGCGCGCGGCGCGATCTCGCGCAGCACGTCCTCGATGTAGCCAAGGAAGCCCGCCATCATCGCGCCGAGGACGAGCATGAAGATGAGAAAGCCGATGAGGATCGACAGCGGCACGCCGACGAAGAACACCGGCATTTGCGGCATCAGGCGCGAGAGCACGCCGAGGCCGAGATTGAACAGTATGCCGAAGGCAAGAAACGGCGCGGCGAGCTGCACGCCGACGCGGAATGCGCCCGCGATCGTGCGCGTGGCGAGCGCGGCCATGTCGTCGGTCGCCGGCACCTCGCCGGGCGCAAACAGCGTGTAGCTGTCGTCGAGCGCGGCGATGACGAGATGATGAAGGTCGGTGGCGAAGATCAGCGCCACGCCGAGCAGGGTCAGAAAATTGCCGAGGATGACGCCCTGCTGGCCCTGGCTGGGGTCGATCTCGGTCACGAAGCCGATGCCGAGCTGCTGGGCGACGACCGCGCCGGTCAACTGCAGCGCAGAGATGGCGAGCCGCGCGGTGATGCCGAGCACGGCGCCGACCAGCATCTCCTGGCCGAGCGCGAGGAGCGTCGGGCCGAGCGCGCTCAGGTCGATCTGGTAGGCCGAGCGGTGCAGCGGCAGCATCACGGCAGCGAGCACGAGCGCGGTGGTCAGGCGGATGCGCATCGGCACCGTCAGCTCGCCGAGGCCCGGCAACAACATGATCATGGTGCCGATGCGCGCGAACACCAGGAGGAAGGCGGCGGCCAGCGCGGGCAGAAACGAGATGTCGATGCGCATCAGGCGCGCGCCTCAGCCGCCGACGATGCGCGCGGCGATCCGCATCATGTGGGCATGCATGGCGTCGGCCATGAACGGCAGCGCGATCAGCATGGCGAGGAAGATGGCCAGAATCTTCGGCACGAACACCAGCGTCATTTCCTGGACCTGGGTGAGCGCCTGCAACAGCGAGATGGCCACGCCGACGATCAGGCCGACCAGCAGCAGGGGAGCGGATACGATCACCAGCGTGTAGATCGCGTCGCGCGCCACTTCGAGCACGTCGGGGCCGGTCATGTCGTCTCCTGTTGTCCCCTCTCCCCGCGAGGAGTGGGAACGCATCAGATCGGCATGCGCAGGATCTCTTCGTAGGCCTGGATCACCTTGTCGCGCACGGCCACCAGCGCCTCGATCGCCACCTCGGTCTCCGACACTGCGGTGACCACATCCACGATGTTGGCCTTGCCAGCCGCCAGCGCTTGTGATTGGCCTTCGGACTTATTTCCGGACTGGGCCACGGCCGCGAGCGCGTCCTTGACGAGGGCGCCGAAGTCCTGACCCTTGGCGGCCTCGCCGCTAAGGCCGCGCGCGCCGGCCGCGGCATCGGCGAGGCGGGCGATGTGGGCGTAGGCGCCAGCGGCAATTCCGGGTGTGGCCATGGCCTTCTCCTGTGTCATACGAAATCCGGCTCCTTAGTTCGGGCCGCTCGCCGATCTGTTCCCTCCCCCTAAAAGGGG
>DATBWJ010000066.1:0-4320 GCA_036514935.1 Xanthobacteraceae bacterium | reverse complement strand
AGTGGGCGAGGTTTTGCCGGCACCAGGCAATCAGCTCCTCGGCGCTCGCTTGCGCGCCCGGTTTCAGCTCCACGAACGCGCACGGCGTCTCGCCCCAATTGTCGTCGGGCTTGGCCACCACCGCGGCGGCGGCGACCGCGGGGTGCTTGTAGAGCGCGTCCTCCACCTCGATCGAGGAAATATTTTCGCCGCCCGAGATGATGATGTCCTTGGCGCGGTCCTTGAGCTGGATGTAGCCGTCGGGGTGCATCACGCCGAGGTCGCCGGAATGAAACCAGCCGCCGGCAAACGCCTTCTCGCTCGCCGCCTTGTTCTTGAGGTAGCCCTTCATCACCACATTGCCGCGGAACATCACCTCGCCCATGGCCTCACCGTCGCGCTCAACCGGCTGCATCGTTTCGGGATTGAGCACGTCGAGCCCTTCCAGCGTCGGATAGCGCACGCCCTGGCGCGCCTTCTTGGCGGCCTGGCCGGCGCCGTCGAGGGCGTCCCACGCGCGCTGCCAGTCGTTGACGACGGCCGGCCCATAGGTCTCGGTCAGGCCGTAGACGTGGGTGACGTTGAAGCCCGCCTCCTTCATCGCCGCCAGCACCGCCTGCGGGGGCGGCGCCGCCGCGGTCACGAACTCGACCACGTGGGGCAGCGGCGTCTTCTCGTGCGCGAGCGCGTTGAGCAAGGTGGCCATCACGATCGGCGCCCCGCACATGTGGGTGACGCGGTGGGCGGCGATCGCCTCATAGATCGCGCCCGCGCGCACATGACGCAGGCACACGTGCGTGCCGGCCACGACCGAAAGGGTCCACGGAAAACACCAGCCGTTGCAGTGGAACATCGGCAGGGTCCACAGATAGACCGGATGCTTGCCCATGTTGCAGGCGAGCACGTTGCCGATCGCGAGCAGGTAGGCGCCGCGGTGGTGATAGACCACGCCCTTGGGATCGCCGGTGGTGCCAGAGGTGTAGTTGAGCGAGATCGCGTCCCACTCGTCCGCCGGCATTTTCCAGGCGAAGTCGGGATCGCCGGCCGCGACGAACTCCTCGTAGTCCATCGCCCCCAGGCGCTCGCCGGCGCCGGAAAATTCCGGATCATCGTAGTCGACGACGAGCGGCCTCGTCCGGGCGCGCGCGAGCGCGGCCTTGACCACCGGCGCGAACTCGCGGTCGGCGATCAGCACCTTGGCCTCGGCGTGGTCGAGCGTGAACGCCACGATCGGCGCGTCGAGCCGCGTGTTGATGGCGTTGAGCACGGCGCCCGTCATCGGCACGCCGTAGTGGGCCTCCAGCATCGCCGGCGTGTTGGCGAGCATGACCGAGACGGTGTCGCCGCGCCCAACGCCGCGCGCAGCAAGCGCGCTCGCCAGCCGGCGCGCGCGCGCATAAAACTCGCGGTAGCTCAAGCGGCGCGCGCCGTGGATGACCGCCGCGTGGTCGGAAAATACCGCCGCCGCGCGCGCGAGCAGCGTGAGCGGGGTGAGCGGCTGAAAATTGGCCGCGTTGCGTTCAAGGCCGATGTCGTAGGGCGTCGCCATCTTTCCCTCGCAGGTGCCAGCGGACCATCCCGGCGCGGCCAGCGCCCACAACCGCCGCGGCCATAATTGTGGGCCGCCTCGCGCCGGCGTTGCCTCATTGTGAAATTAGTGCAAGTCTTAAGGCAAGCTGCAGCGCGCATACGACCGCAGCACAGGCAGAGCAAAGGGAGGAAAGTCATGCGCCGAGCCTTGTTCATGGCATCGGTCCTGGGGCTGTGGCTGACGGCCCCGGCCCATGCCCAGGATGTCGTCAAGCTCAAGTTCGCCCACTGGGTGATCGCCAGTCATCCGGTGTCCAAGTGGATTCAGAACTGGGCCGACGATCTGCGCGCCAAGTCCGGCGGCAAGATCGACATGGAAGTCTTTCCCAACATGCAGCTCGGCGGGCCGGTCGAGCACTACGACATGGTTCGCCGCGGCACCGCCGACCTCGCCTGGATCCTGCACGGCTACACCCCCGACCGCTTCCCGCTCACCACCCTGTTCGACATTCCGTTCACGGTCGATGACGCGGTCGTCGCCTCCACGGTGGTCAACAACCCCGAGCTGCGCGCGAAATACCTCGACGCCGAGGCGCGCGGGGTGAAGAATCTCGCCCTGTTTACCAACCAGCCGACCCACCTTTACACCACCAACAAGCCGATCCGCGTGCCCGCCGACCTCAAGGGGCTGCGCATCCGCTTCCCCGGCACGGTCACCAAGCGCTTCATCGAGGAGCTGGGCGGCACGCCGGTCAGCGTGCCGGCGCCGCAGATGGCCGACGCCTTCCAGAAGGGCCTGATCGACGGCACCCTCACCGACCACGGCGCCGTCGGCATCACCTTCAAGCTCGGCGGCCTCATCAAGTACACGACCGAGCTTCGGGCCTACGTCGTGACCTTCGCCTTCATCATGAACCCGGACAGCTACGCCAAGCTCAAGGGACCGATGAAGGAACTGTTCGACAAGAGCATCGAAGGGCAGGGTCCCGAGCTCGGGCGGCTGATGGATAGCCTCGACGTGCCCGGCAAGAAGATCGCGATGGATGGCGGCATGCAGGTCGTCCCTATCACCGAGGCCCAGTTCGCCCAGTTCCGCGAGGCGGGCGCGCGCGTGGAGAAGATCGTGCTGGAAGAGCGCGAGAAGGCCGGCGTGCCGGCCAAGGCGGCCTTCGCCATGATCAAGAAGCTGGTCGCCGACGCCAAGAAGGTCGCGGAAACCAAGAAATAGCGCACGCGCATCGTCGTCCATCGCGTCGCCATGGCCGGCTCGCGCCTGCGGGCGCTCGCACTGGCGTTGCCTCGTTGTGAAATTAGTGCAAGTGTTGAGGCAAGCTGCGGGGCGCGTGCGACCGCAGAGGATAGGCCGAGTAAAGGGAGGACGTGATGCGCCGAGCCTTTTTCATGGCATCGGTTCTGGGGCTGTTGCTGTCGGCCCCCGCCCATGGCCAGGATGTCGTCAAGCTCAAGTTCAGCCATTGGACGATCGCCACTCATCCGGTGTCCAAGTGGATCCAGGCCTGGGCCGACGATCTGCGCGCCAAGTCCGGCGGCAAGATCGACATCGAAGTGTTCCCCAACATGCAGCTCGGCGGGCCGGTCGAGCACTACGACATGGTCCGCCGCGGCACCGCGGACCTGGCTTGGATCCTCCATGGCTACACCCAGGACCGCTTTCCGCTCACCACCCTGTTCGAAATCCCGTTCACGGTCGACGACGCGGTCATCGCCTCCACGGTGGTGAACAACCCCGAGCTGCGCGCCAAATACCTCGACGCCGAGGTGCGCGGGGTGAAGACGTTGGCGAATTTCACCAACCAGCCGATGCACCTGTTTACCGCCAACAAGCCGATCCGCGTGCCCGCCGACCTCAAAGGGCTGCGCATCCGCTTCGCGGGCAACATCATCGTCAGGCGCCTCATCGAGGAGCTGGGTGGCACGCCGGTTGGCGTGCCGGCCTCGCAGATCGCCGACTCCTTTCAGAAGGGCCTGATCGACGGCACCCTCACCGACCACGGCGCCGTCGGCATCACCTTCAAGCTCGGCGGGCTCATCAAGTACACGACCGAGCTCAAGGCCTCCTTGGTGACGTTTGCCATCGTCATGAACCCGGACAGCTACGCCAAGCTCAAGGGCCCGATGAAGGAACTGTTCGACAAGAGCATCGCCGGCCAGGGTCCCGAGCTCGGGCGGCTGATGGACAGCCTCGACGCGCCCGGCAAGAAGATCGCGATGGATGCCGGCATGCAGGTCGTCCCCATCACCGAGGCTCAGTTCGCGCAGTTCCGCGAGGCGGGCGCGCGCGCGGAGAAGATCGTGCTGGAGGAGCGCGAGAAGGCCGGCGTGCCGGCCAAGGCCGCCTACGCCATGATCAAGACCCTGGTCGCCGACGCCAAGAAGGTCGCGGCAACCAAGAAGTAACGCGCGCGCGGGCGGCTCGATGTCCTGGCGGCACTACGTGACACAGGCGCTGCGGCGCCTGTGTCATTTCCTGGCGGCGCTGGCGCTGGCGTTCATGCTCGGCATCACCGTCTACGACGTGGTGGCGCGCAAGCTGTTCAGCAACCCGCTGCTCGGCGTGGTCGACACCGTCTCGTTCTGCGTCATGTGGGCGACCATGCTGGGGATCGCGCTCGCCTGGTCGGAACGCGCGCACATCGTCGTCGATCTCCTCGACATGACCGGCTCGCCCGCGCTGATCGCCGTCCTTGACCTGCTCACGCGCCTTGCTGGCATCCTGATCATGCCGCTCCTGATGTGGCTTGCCTGGCACGAGATGCACGACGTGCTCTCGTTCGGCGACCGCACGCCCGA
>DATBWJ010000065.1:0-3146 GCA_036514935.1 Xanthobacteraceae bacterium | reverse complement strand
TCGGCGCGCTGATGTCCTCGAACAGATGGATCACGTCCATCAGCGTCAGGCGCTTGGCGTTGCCGGCGAAGCGGTAGCCGCCCCCCTGCCCGCGCGCCGATTCCACCAGCCGCGCGCGCCCCAGCGTGCGCAGCACCTTGGCCACGTGGTGCGGCGAGATGCGGTAGCGGCGCGCGATCTCGGCCGACGAGACCTGCTCGCCGGGGCGCGCCGCGATCTCGAGGATCGCATACACGCCGAACAGCGTGTTCTTCTGCAGCTTCACGTGCTGCGTCGGCGCCCGATCGCCATCTCGAGCGGCACCACCGGCGCCGCCATCATCCCCTGGCTGCGAAAGAACGCGTGCACCAGGTGGTTGTCGCGCGCGGTCAGCGTGCGCACCGCGGCGACGCCCGCGCCGCGGAACGCGGCGCAGATCGCTTCGAGCATCCGGCTGCCGATGCCGGCGAGCCGCGCCTGCGGTCGTACGCCGAGCACGAACACCCAGCCGCACGGCGGCGAGCCGAACTCCCAGTCGCGCACCTCGCCGACGATGTAGCCCTCGACGCGGCCGTCGGCCTCGGCCACCAGGAAGCGGCTCTGCCGCCGCCCCGTGCCGTAGCGCCGGTAGATCTCGCGCCAGTACGCGGGCTTGCGCAGCCGCGTGATCCCGGCGTCGATCTCGATCACCTGCGCGAGGTCCGCGGCGCGCGCGGCGCGCACCCGGATCGGGTTTGCGCTGCCGGATCGGTGGCCAGGTCGAACCGGCTTGATCGAGATCAAATCGCACCACCCCCAATCTGGTATCTGCTTACCGGATATTACCAGTCACAGGAGAACGACCATGCGCATCGCCAGTCTCGCCAGAACGGCCGCGGGCCTTTTCGCAGGCCTCGCAGCCGCGTTCGCCGCACCCGGCGCCCAGGCGCAGGAGCCGATCCGCATCGGCGCGTTTCTCGCCGTGACCGGGCCGGCCGCGTTCCTCGGCGACCCGGAGCAGAAGACGCTCGAGCTCTACATCGAGAAGCTGAACGCCGCGGGCGGGGTGCTCGGCAGGAAGCTCGCGCTGGTCTCGTACGACACCGCGGGCGACGCCGAGAAGGCGCGCACCTTCGCCAAGCGGCTGATCGAGCAGGACAAGGTCGACGTCATCGTAGGCGGCACCACCACCGGCGAGACCATGGCCGTGGTGCCGATGGTCGAGCAGGCCGAAATCCCGTTCATCTCGCTCGCCGGCGCGGTGGTGATCGTCGAGCCGGTGAAGAAATGGGTGTTCAAGACGCCGCACACCGACCGCATGGCGTGCGAGAAGATCTTCGCCGACATGACCTCGCGCGGCGCGAGGAGGATCGCCCTGATCTCGGGCTCGGGCGGGTTCGACAAGTCGATGCGCGCGCAGTGCCTGGCAGCCGCCAAGGGCCGCGGCATCGAAATCGTCGCCGACGAGAGCTACGGCCCGGGCGACAAGGACATGACGGTGCAGCTCACCAAGATCAAGAACACCGCCGGCGTGCAGGCCGTGCTCAACGCCGGCTTCGGCGAAGGGCCGGCGATCGTCACCCGCAACTACCGCCAGCTCGGCATCGCCGCGCCGCTCTACCAGTCGCACGGCGTCGCGTCCAAGGAGTACATCAAGCTCTCGGGCGCTGCGGCCGAGGGGGTGCGCCTGCCGGCGGCGGCGCTGCTGATCGCCGAGTCCCTGCCCGACAGCGACCCGCAGAAGAAAGTGGTGCTGGCCTACAAGCGGGAATACGAATCGCGCTTCAACTCGGAGGTCTCGACCTTCGGCGGCCACGCCTACGACGGCCTGATGCTCGCCGTGGAGGCGATGAAGAAAGCCGGCACGACCGAGAAAACGAAGGTGCGCGACGCGCTGCAGTCGATCCGCGGCTGGATGGGCACCGCGGGAGTGTTCAACCTGTCGCCGACCGACCACATGGGGCTCGATCTCTCGGCCTTCCGCATGCTCGAGGTGCGCAAGGGCGCCTGGACGGAAGTGAAATGAGAGAAGCTTGAGCGCCGCGCTCCTCCAGTACCTGCTCGCGGGCCTCACGCTGGGCGCGATCTACGCCCTGGTCGCGCTCGGCTTCTCGATCATCTACAACGCGAGCCACGTCATCAATTTCGCGCAGGGCGAGTTCGTCATGATCGGCGGCATGGCCACGGTGTCGTTCCTGGGCGCCGGCCTGCCGCTCGCCGTGGCAGCGGCGCTCGCAGTGGTCGTTGCGACGCTGGTCGGCCTGGCGCTGGCGAAGTTCGCGGTCGAGCCGGCGCGCGGCGCGTCGGTGGTGACGCTCATCATCATCACCATCGGCGCCTCGATTCTGCTGCGCGGCCTGGCGACGCTGGTGTGGGACAAGAAGATCCATGCCCTGCCGGCGTTCACGGGGGAAGACCCGATCGCGATCGCGGGAGCCACCATCGTGCCGCAGAGCCTGTGGGTGATCGCGGCGGCATCGGCCGTGTTCGCCATCCTGTGGTGGTTCTTCAACCGCACGCTCGCCGGCAAGGCGATGCTCGCCACCTCGCACAACCGGCTGGCGGCGCAGCTCTCGGGAATCGGCGTGCGCCGCGTGCTGCTCGCCTCCTTCGGCATGTCGGCCGCGCTCGGCGCGCTCGCCGGGATCCTGATCGCGCCGATCACCTTCACTTCGTGGGACGCGGGCGTGATGCTCGGCCTCAAGGGCTTCGCCGCGGCGATGCTCGGCGGGATCGGCAGCGGCCCCGGCGCGGTGCTCGGCGGCCTCGCGCTCGGGCTCGCCGAGTCGCTCGCCGCGGGCTACGTCTCCTCGGCCTACAAGGACGTAATCGCGTTCGCCATCCTCCTCGCGGTGCTGGTGTTCATGCCCGGGGGCCTGCTCGGCGCGCGCGCCGCCGAGCGCGTGTAGCCGGCATCGAGCGCGCATGCTCGGGCGGCTCGCCAGCGCGCGAACCGGAGGCATGCTGGCGCTCGCCGCGGCGCTCGCGCTCCTGCCGCTAGTATTCGCCAACAATTACCACTACGAAGTCGCGATCCTGGTCGGGCTGAACGCGATCATCGCCGTCGGCCTGAACCTGCTGATCGGCTACGCCGGTCAGATCTCGCTCGGCCACGCGGGCTTCTTCGGCGTTGGCGCCTACGGCTCGGCGATCCTCTCCGCGCGCTACGGCTGGCCGCCGCTCGCGGC
>DATBWJ010000064.1:0-2496 GCA_036514935.1 Xanthobacteraceae bacterium | reverse complement strand
ATCGCGGCGAGGCGGGCATCGGATCGCAGACAGGTCTCACCGCGCGACCGGCGCGCGACGATGCCCCCCTCCCCGTACGATCGGCGCGCGACGGCACCCCCCTCCCCGACCCTCCCCCACAAGGGGGGAGGGAGCAGGCTGCGGCAAGCGGAAAGAAGACCGCGAAAATCCATGCCCAGATGAGCGGACCCGAGCGTCTCGTGTTCTCGGAAAAATTCGCCTGCCCGGTGTCGGGCTTCACCATCCCTGAGATCGAGCCGCGCCTGTTCTCGTTCAACAACCCGTTCGGCGCCTGTCCGGCCTGCGGCGGGCTTGGCGTCGAGCAGAAGATCGATCCCGACCTCGTCATTCCCGACAAGGAGCGCACGCTGCGCCAGGGCGCCATCGCGCCGTGGGCGCGCTCGTCCTCTCCCTACTACACGCAGACGCTCGAGGCGCTGGCGAAGTTCTATCGCTTCACCCTCGACACAAAATGGAAGGACCTGCCCAAGCGCGCGCAGGAAGCGATCCTCTATGGCTCGGGCGAGGAGGCGATCCGGTTCGTCTACGACGACGGCATGCGCGCCTACGAGACCAGAAAACCGTTCGAGGGGGTCGTCACCAATCTCGATCGGCGCTGGCGCGAGACCGAGAGCGAATGGGCGCGCGAGGACATCGCCAAGTATTTTACCGACATTGCGTGCGCGGCCTGCCGCGGCCATCGCCTCAAGCCCGAGGCGCTGTGCGTCAAGGTCGCCGGCCGCCACATTGGCGAGGTGGCCGAGCTGTCGGTCAGGCGCGCCGGCGCCTGGTTCGCCGAGCTGCCGCAGCATCTGACACCGAAGCAGAACGAGATCGCCGCGCGCGTTCTCAAGGAAATTCGCGCGCGGCTAAAATTCCTGGTCGACGTCGGGCTCGACTATCTCACGCTCGCGCGCGCCTCGGGCACGCTGTCGGGCGGCGAGAGCCAGCGCATCCGGCTCGCCTCGCAGATCGGCTCGGGGCTTACCGGCGTGCTCTACGTGCTCGACGAGCCCTCGATTGGGCTGCACCAGCGCGACAACGCGCGGCTGCTCGACACGCTCAAGCGCCTGCGCGACCTCGGCAACACCGTGATCGTGGTCGAGCACGACGAGGAGGCCATCCGCAGCGCCGATCACGTCATCGATGTCGGGCCTGGCGCCGGCATCCACGGCGGCCGCATCGTCGCGCAGGGCTCGGTCGAGGACCTCATGGTCGCGCCCGAGTCGTGGACCGGAAAATATCTGTCGGGCGAGCTCGTGGTCCCGATCCCCGAACGCCGGCCGAAGAACGCGCGCCGCGTGCTGCGGGTGGTGGGCGCGCGCGGCAACAATCTCAAGAACATCACGGTCGACATCCCGCTCGGCCTGTTCACCTGCGTCACCGGCGTCTCGGGCGGCGGCAAGTCGACGCTGCTCGTCGACACCCTCTACAAGGCGCTGGCGCGCCGGCTCAACGGCGCCTCCGAAGCGCCCGCGCCCTACGAGCGCATCGAGGGGCTGGAATTCCTGGACAAGGTGATCGACATCGATCAGTCGCCGATCGGGCGCACGCCGCGCTCGAACCCGGCCACCTACACCGGCGCGTTCACGCCCATCCGCGAGTGGTTCGCCGGCCTGCCGGAATCGCGCGCGCGCGGCTACGAGCCGGGCCGGTTCTCCTTCAACGTCAAGGGCGGGCGCTGCGAGGCCTGCCAGGGCGACGGCGTCATCAAGATCGAGATGCATTTTCTGCCCGACGTGTACGTGACCTGCGACGTCTGCAAGGGCAAGCGCTACAACCGCGAGACGCTGGAGGTCGAGTTCCGCGGAAAATCGATCGCCGACGTGCTCGACATGACGGTGGAGGAGGCGCTCGACTTCTTCAAGGTGGTGCCGCGCGTGCGCGACGTGCTGAAGCTCCTGCACCGCGTCGGGCTCGACTACATCCACGTCGGCCAGCAAGCCACCACGCTGTCGGGCGGCGAAGCCCAGCGCGTCAAGCTCGCCAAGGAATTGTCCAAGCGCGCCACCGGCCGCACGCTCTACATTCTCGACGAGCCCACCACCGGGCTGCACTTCCACGATGTCAAGAAGCTGCTCGACGTGCTGCACGAGCTCACCGACCAGGGCAACAGTGTGGTGGTGATCGAGCACAACCTCGAAGTGATCAAAACCGCCGACTGGATCATCGACCTCGGCCCCGAAGGTGGCGATGCTGGCGGCGCGATCGTGGCCGCTGGCACGCCGGAGGACATCGCCAAGGCGGCGGCGAGCTACACCGGGCAGTTTTTGGCGCCGGCGCTGGCGCGCCGCGCGGCGGGGCGCAAGACGCGGATCGCGGCGGCGGAGTGAGGATTATACCAGGGGCACTTGTCTCTGACCCGTCATGCTCCGCGAAAGCGGAGCATCCAGTAACCAAGGACGCTGCGGGTTACTGGATCGTCCGCTTGCGCGGACGATGACATTCATGGGTGAATCCTTGCAACGGTTGGTATTGTCAAGGCCGGCTGCTTTG
>DATBWJ010000063.1:0-2963 GCA_036514935.1 Xanthobacteraceae bacterium | reverse complement strand
CGACGCCCGGTCGACCGTCGCCCGCCTCGCCGACTTCTCCGGCATCTACGTGGCGACCCAGCCGTTGCACAACGTCCAGCGCAACCTGCGGGACGAGGTCTACCAGGTCGACGGGGTCGACGGCATCTACGTGCGACTGGTCTGGCGCACGATCGCGCCGGCGCCCGGCCGCTTCGACTGGTCGACGCTCGACCGCGAGCTCGATCGCGTCGAACGCACCGGCAAGAAGCTGTCGATCGGCGTGCGCGCGGGCGCCTGGACGCCGGGCTGGCTCTACGAGCAGGGCGTTCGAGGCAGCCGGTTCGTGGTCGGGGCGCATGGCGGCGGGCTCGGCCGGTGCGATGAGCACACCCTGCCGTGGCCGTGGGATGACCGCTACCAGCAGGCCTATATCGACATGATGCGGGCGCTGGCGGCGCACCTGAAGGCACGCCCGCGCAGCTACGAGCTTCTCCGCATCGTCAAGATCACCGGCATCAATCAGCGCAGCGAGGAGATGCGCATGCCGGCGAACGCCGTCGCCGGCATCAAGCGGGCGGGCGGATGCGCGATTTCCGACGCGGTGTCGGAGTGGCGGGCGGCGGGCTACCGGCCCTCGAAGGTCGTCGAGGCCTGGCGCCGGATGGCGGAAGGCGTCGCCGCTTCATTTCCCGACAAGCTCTTGGCGATCGAGGTGCTCGACCGCAACGACTTCCCGGCGATCGCCGAACCTGGCAGGGGCGAGCTGATCGACGTGAAAGCGCAGATCGTGGCGCTCGGCCTCGGCCTGTTCCCGGGCCGCTTTGCCGTGCAGTGGGATGGGCTGAGCGCAGTGCGGGCGGCTGACAGCGTGATCGCCAGCGGCCGCCGCGGAGCGATCGTGGGGTGGCAGACCAACCTGTTCCGCGGCCCGGAGGGTGGGGCGGGTTGCGAGGCCAGGACGGTCTACGAGGCGCAGCCCTGCACGGCGTCCTCCTTCCGCGCCATTCTCGAAAACGGCATCGCCCATGGGGGCCGCTACATCGAGGTGTGGGCGCCCGACGCCCTGCGGTTCGGCGACGTGCTGAAGGACGTGCGCCCGCGCATCGGCGCGCGCGCACCATGAGGCGGCTTGCCGCCGTCGCTTTGCCCGGCCGGCCAAACGCCGCCCCGGCCGCCGGCGCCCGGCGCCTGCTGGCGGCGGGCCTGATCGCGCTCGCGGGCGTGCACGGCGCCGATGCGCGCGAGGCCGGCTCCCGGGACGTCGCAGATTTCGGTGGCATTTACGTTGCCACCAAGCCGCTGCGCGCGGAACGGCTCAGCCTGCCCGAGCGCATTTACCAACTGCCGGGGGTCGACGGCATCTACGTCCGCCTGGTGTGGGAGGCGATCGAGCCGCGCCCGGGCTCGTACGACTGGACGACTCTCGACCGCGAGGTCGCGCGCGCGCTGGCGGCCGGCAAGAAGCTGTCGCTCGGCGTGCGCTCCGGTTTTTTCGCCCCCCCGTGGCTTTCCCAGCAGGGCGTTCCGCACGGCGCCTTCTTCGTGGGTCCGCACGGTGGAACACGGGGCCGCTGCGAGACCGTCCACATCCCCGTGCCCTGGAGCCCGCTCTACCAAGAGGCCTATGCGCGCATGATCCATGCGCTGGCGCAGCACCTGCGCGCGCGCCGTGGCGCCTACGAGGCGGTTCGGATCGTCAAGATCACCGGCATCAACCAACGTACCGACGAGTTGCGCCTGCCGGCCGCGCGCGAGCGCCCGGGCAGCTGCCAGCGCGATGCGGTGACGACCTGGCAAGCGCTGGGCTACCGGCCTTCCAAGGTGATCGACGCCTGGCAGAAGCTGGCGGCGGCGGTCGCGACGGCCTTTCCGGACAAGGTCCTCGCCGTGAACATCCTGCAGGCCAACGATTTTCCGCCGATCGGGGAAGAGGGGCAATTGGTCGAGCCGGGCGCGCCGGGCTTCCTCGACGTCAAGCAGGCCATCCTCGCCGCCGGGTTACGGCAGTTTTCCGGGCGCTTTGCGGTTCAGTGGAACGGGCTGTCCGCGCTGAAAGTGGCGCCGGCGGTTCTCCGGGCCGGCGAGCAGGGGGCGATCGTCGGCTGGCAAACCAACCAGTACCGGGGATTGGACGGCTCCGGCTGCGACGCCGACAATGTCGCCGCCGCCAAGCCGTGCACCGCCTCGTCCTACCAGGCGATCCTGGAGAACGGTATCCGCAACGGTGCCCGCTACATCGAGGTCTGGCCATCGAATGCGGAGCAGTTTTCGGCCGTGATCGAGGCCCTGCGCGCCAGCCTTCCCTTAAGGTAACGGGCTATGGCGTGGCCGCCTGCGGCCGCCCACTGGCGGCCCAAAATCCCCGTCCGGGTGGCGGACGGGCGAGGCTCTCGGGCCGTGCGTTAGCCATTTGCGGCAATTTGGCTCGGCGAGGACTTGAGAAATCCGGAATTTTGTTAAAAAAACGCTTAAGAATTTAATGATGCGGGGCCAATCGGCCATGTTCTCGGAAGCCTTCCTGCATATCGGGACGGAAAAGACCGGGTCGACGTCGATCCAAAGATTCCTGGCGAAGAACCGCAACGAGTTGCGCAGGCGCGGCTTGTTCTATCCGGTCTCGTTGGGGCAGACCAACCACCACCTCATCACGCTCTACGCGTTGAACAACGAGCGGGCCGCGAGCCTCGGCAACAGGAAACTGCGGATCGCCGCCTCGCGCGCGCTGCGCGGGGCCCGCGTGCCCGCGCGCGAGCAGATCGTGGCGCGCTTCGAGAGCGAGGTCAGCAAGCTCGAGCCGGAGGTCGACAGGCTCATCATCTCGAACGAACATCTGCACAGTCGGCTGTCGGAAAAGGACGAATTCCTTCGCCTGCGCGACTTCCTCTCGAAGTTCGCTCATCGCCTGACCGTCGTCGTCTACTTGCGCCGGCAGGACCGGGTGGCGAGGAGCCTTGCCACCACCCATGTGAAGGGCGGGCGCGGCCGCGCCGAGTTTCCCGCGG
>DATBWJ010000062.1:0-10156 GCA_036514935.1 Xanthobacteraceae bacterium | reverse complement strand
TGGATTTCTCCAGTCATCCATGGTTCGCGGAAGCGGCGCGTCGCCATTCCCGCCTCTCACTCTGCCGCCTCGGCCGTCCCTTCGCCGCCACGCCCCTGCTTGGAGTTGTGCAGATCGACGTTGAGGCCGAGCGAGCGCATTTCCTTGACCAGCACGTTGAACGATTCGGGGATGCCGGCCTCGAATGTGTCATCGCCCCGCACGATCGCCTCGTAGACCTTGGTGCGGCCAGCGACGTCGTCCGACTTCACGGTCAGCATCTCCTGCAAGGTGTAGGCGGCGCCGTAGGCCTCGAGCGCCCACACCTCCATCTCGCCGAAGCGCTGGCCGCCGAACTGGGCCTTGCCGCCCAGCGGCTGCTGGGTGACCAGGCTGTAGGGGCCGATCGAGCGCGCGTGGATCTTGTCGTCGACGAGGTGATGCAGCTTCATCATGTAGATGAAGCCGACCGTCACCTTGCGATCGAACGACTCGCCGGTGCGCCCGTCGTGCAGCGTGACCTGGCCCGAGTGATCGAGGGCGGCGAGGTCGAGCATGTGCTCGATGTCCTTCTCCTTGGCGCCGTCGAACACCGGCGTCGCGATCGCCACGCCATGGCGGAGGTTCTCGCCGAGCTCGACCAGCTCCTCCTCGCGCAGCGACTTGATGGTCTCGTCGTCGCCGTAGATCTTCTTCAGCGTGTCCTTGAGCGGCCGCAAGTCCCTCCTGGCGTTGTAGGCGTTGACCGCCTGTCCGATGCGCTTGCCGAGGCCGGCGCAGGCCCAGCCCAGATGGGTCTCCAGAATCTGGCCGACATTCATGCGGCTCGGCACGCCGAGCGGATTGAGCACGATGTCGACCGGGGTGCCGTCCTCGAGGAACGGCATGTCCTCGGCCGGAACGATCTTCGACACCACGCCCTTGTTGCCGTGGCGCCCGGCCATCTTGTCGCCGGGCTGGATCTTGCGCTTGACCGCGACGAACACCTTGACCATCTTCATCACGCCGGGCGGCAGCTCGTCGCCGCGCTGCAGCTTCTCGACCTTGTCCAGGAAGCGCTGCTCGAGGCGCTTCTTGGATTCGTCGTACTGCTTGCGCATCGCCTCGACCTCGGCCATCAGCTTGTCGTTCGGCGAGGCGAACTGCCACCATTGCGCGCGCGGATACTCTTCGAGCACGGCGCGCGTGATCTTGGTGTCCTTCTTGAAGCCCTTCGGGCCGGCGATGCCGACGCGGCCTTCGAGCATCTCCGCCAGCCGCCCGTAGACGTTGCGGTCGAGGATCGCCTGCTCATCGTCGCGGTCCTTGGCGAGACGCTCGATCTCCTCACGCTCGATCGCCAGCGCGCGCTCGTCCTTCTCGACGCCGTGACGGTTGAACACCCGCACCTCGACGACGGTGCCCTGCACGCCCGGCGGCACGCGCAGCGAGGTGTCGCGCACGTCGGACGCCTTCTCGCCGAAGATCGCGCGCAACAGCTTCTCCTCCGGCGTCATCGGGCTCTCGCCCTTGGGCGTGATCTTGCCGACCAGGATGTCGCCGGCGTGCACCTCGGCGCCGATATAGACGATGCCCGCCTCGTCGAGGTTCTTGAGCGCCTCCTCCGAGACGTTGGGAATGTCGCGGGTGATCTCCTCGGGCCCGAGCTTGGTGTCGCGCGCCATCACCTCGAACTCCTCGATGTGGATGGACGTGAACACGTCGTCCTTGACGATGCGCTCGGACAGCAGGATGGAGTCCTCGAAGTTGTAGCCGTTCCACGGCATGAACGCGACCAGCACGTTGCGGCCGAGCGCGAGCTCGCCGAGATCGGTCGAGGGACCGTCGGCGATGATGTCGCCCTTGCTCACGAGGTCGCCGACCTTCACCAGCGGACGCTGGTTGATGCAGGTGTTCTGGTTGGAGCGCTGGAACTTCTGCAGCCGGTAGATATCGACGCCCGACTTGGCCGGGTCGATCTCCTCGGTGGCGCGCACGACGATGCGGGTGGCGTCGACCTGGTCCACCATGCCGGTGCGGCGCGCCGCGATCGCCGCGCCCGAGTCGCGCGCGACGATACCCTCCATGCCGGTGCCCACGAACGGCGCCTCGGTGCGCACCAGCGGCACCGCCTGGCGCTGCATGTTGGAGCCCATGAGCGCGCGGTTGGCGTCGTCGTTCTCCAGGAACGGGATGAGCGCGGCGGCCACCGACACGAGCTGCTTGGGAGAGACGTCCATGAAGTCGACGCGGTCGGGCGCCACCATCTGCACGTCGCCGGCGTGGCGGCAGACGATGAGGTCCTCGGTGAAGCGCCCGCGGCCGTCGACCGGCTGGTTGGCCTGCGCGATGGAGTAGCGGCCCTCCTCCATCGCCGACAGATAGATCACGTCGTCGCTGACGCGGCCGTCCTTGACCTTGCGGTAGGGCGTCTCGACGAAGCCGTACTTGTTCACGCGCGCGTAGGTCGCCAGCGAGTTGATGAGCCCGATGTTGGGACCCTCCGGCGTCTCAATCGGGCAGATGCGGCCGTAGTGGGTGGGGTGCACGTCGCGCACCTCGAAGCCGGCGCGCTCGCGCGTGAGGCCGCCGGGGCCGAGCGCGGACAGCCGCCGCTTGTGGGTGATCTCCGAGAGCGGATTGGTCTGATCCATGAACTGGGAGAGCTGCGAGGAGCCGAAGAACTCGCGCACCGCCGCCGCCGCCGGCTTGGCGTTGATCAGGTCCTGCGGCATGACCGTGTCGATGTCGACCGAGGACATGCGCTCCTTGATCGCGCGCTCCATGCGCAAAAGCCCGATGCGGTACTGGTTCTCCATCAGCTCGCCGACCGAGCGCACGCGGCGATTGCCGAGATGGTCGATGTCGTCGATCTCGCCCTTGCCGTCGCGCAGGTCGACCAGCGTGCGGATCACGCCGATGATGTCCTCGCGGCGCAGCACGCGCACGGTGTCCGGCACGTCGAGTTCGAGCCGCATGTTCATCTTCACGCGGCCGACGGCGGACAGATCGTAGCGCTCGGAATCGAAGAACAGCGAGTGGAACATCGCCTGCGCGGTGTCGAGCGTGGGCGGCTCGCCCGGGCGCATCACGCGGTAGATGTCGAACAGCGCGTCCTCGCGCGTTATGTTCTTGTCGACCGCGAGCGTGTTGCGGATGTAGGCGCCGACATTGACATAATCGATGTCGAGCACGGGGATTTCCTTGTATCCGGCCTCGTGCAGCGCCTTGAGCACCTTGTCGGTGATCTCGGCGCCAGCCTCCGCGTAGATCTCGCCGGTTTTCACGTTGACCAGGTCCTCGGCGATGTACTGGCCGAGGAGTTCCTCATCCGACATGCGCAGCGCCTTGAGGCCCTTGTCGGCGAGCTGGCGCGCCTGGCGCACGGTGATCTTCTTGCCGGCCTCGACCACGACGCGGCCGGTGTCGGCGTCGATGAGGTCGTTGACGGCCTTGTAGCCGCGCATGCGGTTGGCGTCGAAGGGCACGCGCCAGCCCTCCTTCGCCCGCTTGTAGATGATCTTGCGATAGAACGTGCTGAAGACCTCCTCAGCATCCATGCCGAGGGCATAGAGCAGCGAGGTCACCGGAATCTTTCGGCGCCGGTCGATGCGCGCATGGACGATGTCTTTGGCGTCGAACTCCAGGTCGAGCCACGAGCCGCGATAGGGAATGATGCGGGCGGCAAACAGCAGCTTGCCGGAAGAATGGGTCTTGCCCTTGTCGTGGTCGAAAAAGACGCCGGGCGAGCGGTGCATCTGCGAGACGATCACGCGCTCGGTCCCGTTGACGATGAAGGTGCCGTTGTTGGTCATGAGCGGGATGTCGCCCATGTAGACATCCTGCTCCTTGATGTCCTTGACCGAGCGCGCGCCGGTCTCCTCGTCGATGTCGAACACGATGAGGCGCAGCGTCACCTTGAGCGGGGCGGCATAGGTCATGCCGCGCTGGCGGCACTCGTCGACGTCGTATTTCGGCGGTTCGAATTCGTAGTGCACGAACTCAAGCTGCGCGGTGTTGGAGAAGTCGGAGATCGGGAACACCGACTTGAACACCGTTTGCAGGCCTTCGTCGGGCCGTCCGCCGGCGGGCTCCTTCACCAACAGGAATTGATCGTAGGACGCCTTCTGAACCTCGATGAGGTTCGGCATCTCTGCGACTTCATGGATCTTGCCGAAGAACTTGCGTACCCGTTTGCGACCAGTGAACGTGCCTGCCATCGTGGCCTCTCGCTTCGGCCGCCGAACCTTAAGCTCGGCGGCAGGTCCCGGCCGCTCCTGGGGCTTTGGCCGGAACAGTGCCTACCCGCGGAGTCCCAAGACCAAACTCCGCCCAAACCTGCAATCCGCGTCTTTTCGGACCGCGCAAAATCATGTGCCGCAATGCGGCGACTGACAGAACCCGGATCGTGGCGATTCCGGGGTTGAGCGCCCGGAATCGCCGGAATTTCATCACCTTTACTTGAGCTCGACCTTGGCGCCCGCCTTTTCGAGGGTGGCCTTGATCTTCTCGGCCTCCTCCTTGGGCACGCTTTCCTTCACCGGCTTGGGCACGCCCTCGACGAGGTCCTTGGCTTCCTTCAGCCCGAGGCCGGTCAACGCCCTAACCTCCTTGATGACCTCGATCTTCTTCTCGCCGGCAGCCGTGAGGACGACGGTGAACTCGGTCTTTTCTTCGACCGCGGCGGCTGCCGCCGCAGCGCCGCCCGGCGCCGCCGCCACCGCGATCGCGGCCGCGGCCGAGACGCCCCACGTTTCCTCAAGCATCTTGGCGAGTTCCGCCGCTTCGAGGATCGTGAGGCCGGACAAATCATTCACAAGCTTGGACAGGTCAGCCATCGGTCATAAGTCCTTTCGGTTCGAACCTGATAAGTGGCGGAGAGCCTCACGCGGCTTCGCCCTTGGAGGCATAGGCCTGAATCACGCGGGCGAGCTTGGCCGCCGGCGCGTTGACGACCTGCGCGATCTTGGTGGCCGGCGCTTGGATGAGGCCGATCAGCTTGGCGCGCAGTTCGTCGAGGGACGGCAGTGCGGCGAGTGCCCGCACGCCGTCCGGATTCAGGACGGTCTTGCCCATCGCCCCGCCAAGGATGACGAATTTCCCGTTGGTCTTGGCGAAGTCGGCGGCGACCTTGGGCGCGGCCACCGGATCGCCCGAATAGGCGATCAGGGCCGGCCCCTCGAGCAAGGGGCCGATCGAGGCCACGTCCGTGCCCTCAAGAGCGATCTTGGCGAGACGGTTCTTGGCGACCTTCACCGCCGCGCCTGCCTGCTTGGCCTGCCGACGCAGGTTCTGCATCTGGGCGACGGTGAGGCCGGCGTAGTGCGCCACGACGACGACGCCGGCAGACTTGAAGACGTCGTTGAGCGTTGCGACGAGCTCGTTCTTGGCCGCTCGATCCACTGTCTGCTCTTCCCAGGTTGGCGGCCCGTTACGACAACGACGCCGCCGGTTGCGACATGCCGCCCAGCCCGCTCCGTCGGGGACGGAGGTGGAGACAGGACGACGCTTGCCTGTCCCCCGGGCGCGGCAGCGCCGCTCCAGGTACGCGAGGTTCGAACCATGCGAGTCCGCCTGATCGGGCCGGCCCGCGATTCCTACCCCGTCTATGCAGGACATTAAGCCGGGCTGGCGCGCCGGCACCTGCAGTCTCGGACAGGATGGCCGCCCGCGCGGACGGCCTCGCCTGCCGCGAAGACGGCGCCGACCCTGTTCCCTTCAGATGAATCCCGCAGGATGTCCAAAAGGATCAAGTTCCCAATCACCGTGATTTTCGCGGAGCGCACAAAGACGCGCCGACAATGCGGGTCGGCACGCCCAGAACTCACTACTTAGTCCTATACGGACCGTTTGCCAAGACCTTTAAAAAGCCTCAACGGCCATTTGGAGCCGGCCGCCGGGGGCCGACCCGCGCCCCCGCTTCGACAGCGCGCTGGCCGCCGGTTGCAATCAGGCGGCGAACAGCGATGACGGCTCTACCTTGACCCCAGGGCCCATCGTGGAGGAGATCGCGACCCGATTGATGTAGTGGCCCTTGGCGCCGGGAGGCTTTGCCTTTTGCACGGCGTCGGCAAACGCCTTGATGTTCTCCACCAGCATTTCGGCCGCGAACGAGGCCTTGCCCACGCCGGCATGAATGATCCCGGCCTTTTCCACCCGGAACTCGACCGAGCCGCCTTTGGCGCCCTTGACCGCCGTCGTCACGTCCATGGTCACGGTGCCGACTTTCGGATTGGGCATCAGGCCGCGCGGACCCAGCACCTTGCCGAGCCGGCCGACCAGCGGCATCAGGTCGGGGGTGGCGATGCAGCGATCGAAGTCGATCTGGCCGGCGTTGATCCGCTCAACCAAATCCTCCGCCCCCACAATGTCGGCGCCGGCAGCCTTGGCCTCGTCAGCCTTGGCGCCGCGCGCAAACACCGCCACGCGCTGGCTGCGGCCCGAGCCGTTGGGCAGCGTGACCACGCCACGCACCATCTGGTCGGCATGGCGCGGATCGACGCCCAGATTCATCGCGACCTCGATGGTTTCGTCGAACTTCGCCTTGGCGCGCTCCTTGACGATCCGCACCGCCTCCTCGATCGGATAGGCCTTGATGCGGTCGATGCCCGCGCGCGCCGTCCGGATCCGTTTTCCGTGCTTGGCCATCGCCGTCACCCCCTGACCTCAATGCCCATCGAGCGGGCGGAGCCTTCGACCATGCGCATCGCGGCCTCGATCGTGTCGGAGTTCAAATCCTTCATCTTCTTCTCGGCGATCTCCCGCACCTGGGCCTTGGTGATGCTGCCGATCTTGTCGCGCCCAGGCGCCTTTGCACCGCTTTCGAGCCCGGCCGCCTTCTTGATGAAGTAGGCGACCGGGGGCGTGCGCAATTCGAACGCAAAGGAACGGTCACCGTAAATCGTGATGACGACGGGGATCGGCATGCCCTTTTCCATCTGCTGGGTCTGGGCATTGAAGGCCTTGCAGAATTCCATGATGTTGAGACCGCGCTGGCCGAGCGCGGGTCCGATCGGCGGCGCCGGGTTTGCCGCTCCCGCCGGCACCTGCAATTTGAGGAAGCCGGTGACTTTCTTTGCCATGACATGCTCCTTCCTGGCCGAGCGGCCGGTGCAGGGTTCGTGGTGCGGGTCTTTGGCGGTTGGCGGCCGCCATCACCTGCCACGATCGAAAGACGGGCACAGATGCCAGAGGACGGCTATTTTGGCAAACCCGGTTTGCGCCCACCGTCGTCCGGCGCGCCTCAGGTCTTCTCGACCTGGCCGAATTCCAGTTCCACCGGGGTCGCGCGCCCGAAGATCGACACCGCCACCTTGACCCGCGAGCGCGCCTCGTCGACTTCCTCGACGGTTCCGTTGAACGAGGCGAACGGGCCGTCGGACACCCGCACCTGCTCGCCCACTTCGAAGGACACCGACGGCTTCGGCCGTTCGATGCCCTCCTGCACTTGGTGCAGGATGCGCAGGGCCTCCGATTCGGAGAGCGGGATCGGCTTGTTGTCGGTGCCGAGGAAGCCGGTCACCTTGGGCGTGTTCTTGATGAGGTGATAGGCTTCGTCGGTCAGCTCCATCTTCACCAGCACGTAACCGGGGAAGAACTTGCGCTCGGCGTCGACCTTGCGGCCGCGCCGCACTTCCACGACCTTCTCGGTCGGCACAAGAATCTCCTCGAACAGATCGGACAGGCCGCGCTGCTTGGCCTGATCGCGGATCGACTCGGCGACCTTCTTCTCGAAGTTCGAGTAGGCGTGGACCGCGTACCAGCGCTTCACCATGGCTCAAATTTCCGTTCAGCTCCCGATGCCGAGCACCAGCGTGACCGCGAAGCGGATCACCTGATCCGCGATCAGAAAGAACACGGCGGCGACGCCGGCCATGATGAACACCATGACGGTGGTGATGGCGGTTTCGCGACGCGTCGGCCACGTGACCTTCTGCGTCTCCGCGCGCACCTCCTGCAGGAACTTGAACGGGCTCATCTTGGCCATGGTCAATTCCACATCGGCATCCGCTCCGGCTCAAATAAGCATCGGATGCCCAAACCTGAAGGATGAGGCCGACGGGGCTGATCCTTGGGGATACGTTCGCCGCGGAAATCCGTCACCGGGCCACTGGCGATACTCGCTTCCTACTGCCGGGGCGCGCGAGGGTCAAGCGGACGCGATGTCGTAGCGCGCTGGCAGGAGTGGAGGGACTCGAACCCCCAACCCCCGGTTTTGGAGACCGGTGCTCTGACCAATTGAGCTACACTCCTCTAGCGGCACGTCTATATATCGGCCCGCCGCGGCCGTCACTACTCCCACCCACCGAAGGAACCGCTCGCCGCCGGCCTTGCGAACCCCGTTCGTCCGCGCGGTTCGCGTGACCTCATCAATCGCGGCAGGCGGCTGGAGCGGGTGAAGGGAATCGAACCCTCGTCATCAGCTTGGAAGGCTGTTGCTCTACCATTGAGCTACACCCGCATCAGGAATCAGTGATCAGGTATCAGTAATCAAGCCAAGCCTCTCGGCACTCTGATCTCTGATCACTGATTACTGATTACTGATTACTGACATCTGATTGGTGGGGGAGGTAGGACTCGAACCTACGAAGGCATAGCCAGCGGATTTACAGTCCGCCCCCTTTGCCGCTCGGGACACTCCCCCGCCATGCTGTCAGGCAATTTGCCCCGTCGGATTTCCGTTTGGGGCGCCAATGTTTATGGGTGACGCCTCTATTTTGTGTCAACCTCAAAAAATTGCGAGGGCCGCGCGCGATCCCATTGCGCGAAATCGGAAAATCGGACCGTGCCGGTCGCAGTCGAATTGCCAAGCCTCCCTCGCCATGACAAAAGGCGCCATGCGTGAGGGTGATGCCCGACGATCCGGCCGGCCGCCCGGCCGCGACAAGCATGGGCGTGCACAGCGTGGCTGGCGCCCGCCGCCGCGCGCGCGCGAAGGCCCGGCGATCATTTACGGCTGGCACAGCGTGAAGGCGGCGTTGGAAAACCCCGCGCGCCGATTTCACCGGCTGCTGGCGACGGAGAACGCGCTGCGCCGCCTGCGCGAGGATGGCGTCAAGCTGCCGATCGAACCGGAGCTGGTGCGGCCTGACGCGATCGCCGCCCGGCTCGGTCCCGAGGCCGTGCACCAGGGCCTGCTGGCGGAGGCCGATCCCCTGCCCTCGCCTGACATCGACGACCTCGAAGCGCAGGGCATCCTGCTGGTGCTCGACCAGATCACCGATCCGCACAATGTCGGCGCCATCCTGCGCACGGCGGCCGCCTTCGCCGTCACGGCCGTGATCACGACCGCGCGGCACAGCCCGGAGGCCACCGGCGTTCTGGCCAAGGCGGCTTCCGGAGCGCTCGAATACATGCCGCTCGTCACCGTGCCGAACCTCGCCCGCGCCCTGCGGTCCCTCAAGGACAGGAATGTCCAGGTGATCGGGCTCGACAGTTCGGGCGAGGCCGAGCTGGCGGCGCTCGACTTGCGCCCGCCGCTCGCGCTGGTGCTCGGCGCGGAAGGGAAGGGGCTGCGGCACTTGACGCGCGCGACCTGCGATCACATCGCGCGCCTCGATCTTCCGGGCCGGCTGAAAAGCCTCAACGTGTCCAACGCCACCGCGTTGGCCCTTTATCTGGCGGCGCATCGCAGCGCCGGCCGGGCCTGACGCCGGCGCGCGGCGATCAGCGGCGGGGCGCTACCTCGATCACGCGCGCGTTCGGAGCCGGGCGATAGCGGTAAGCATCACGGGGGCGATAGGCCGGCCCGCCCCAGGTGGGTCGGGATGCCCAATGCGGCCCACGATCAAGATATGAGCGGCGCCAGGACGGCACGTATGGGCGGGGGGCGTCGACGGAGTAGTGCCGATAGCTCCCCCTATGATAGCGACCGACGTAGGGGTAGGGCTGCGCATAGGCGTAGCCGCCCTCGGAATAGGTCGGGCGCGCGAACGTCGTAATGCCCGGCCCGGTATAAGTTGGCCCTTGATTGACGATGTAGATCGGGGGCCGCGCGTCGGAGGGGTCGAGCACGTAGGCGGGCGGCGGCACCACGATGTAGGTTTGCGCCTGGATGTACACCGGCTGCATCACGTAGGTCGGCTGGGCGTAGACCACGCGCACGCGCGGCCAGTCCTCGGCAACACCGTCGTGGCCGCCCGCGCAGACGCGGCAGTCGGACCCGCCGGCGGAGGCCGGCGAGAACGCGAGTGCCGCG
>DATBWJ010000061.1:0-4959 GCA_036514935.1 Xanthobacteraceae bacterium | reverse complement strand
GCCCGCTCGTCCTGCGCCCGCCTCAATAGACGCGGGCCGCGGGCGCGACGTACTGCACGTCGTTGGTCATGGTGTAGGTGTGCACCGGGCGGTGGTCGATCGTCACCTTGCCGGTGCGCAGGTCGAGCCAGGCGAGCGTGTGCCTCATCCAGTTCTTGTCGTCGCGCTCGGGGAAATCCTCGCGCGCATGGGCGCCGCGGCTTTCCTTGCGATTGGCCGCCGAATCCATGGTCACCACCGCCTGCGCGATCAGGTTGTCGAACTCGAGCGTCTCCATGAGGTCGCTGTTCCAGATCAGCGACCGGTCGCACACCCTGATGTCGGCGACGCCCGCCAGCACCTCGTGGATGAGCTTGGAGCCTTCCTCCAGAACCTCGCCGGTGCGGAACACCGCGCAATTGGTCTGCATGACGCGCTGCATCTTCTCGCGCAGCTCGGCGGTCGGCGTCGAGCCGTTGGCGTGGCGGAAGCGGTCGAGCCGCGCCAACGCGGGCTCGGCGCCGTCGGCCGGCAGGTCCTGGTGCTTCTC
Organism: Xanthobacteraceae bacterium; assembly: GCA_036514935.1. Lineage (GTDB taxonomy): Bacteria > Pseudomonadota > Alphaproteobacteria > Rhizobiales > Xanthobacteraceae > DATBWJ01. The sequence goes on along the minus strand of DATBWJ010000061.1, from coordinate 4,430 downwards.
GTTGGGCTGGATCAGCTCGGCGCAGCGCAGCGCCGCCGCGCGCCCGGACACCACGAGATCGATGAGCGAGTTCGAGCCGAGCCGGTTGGCGCCGTGCACCGACACGCACGCCGCCTCGCCGAGCGCCATCAGGCCGGGGACGACATGGTCGTCGTTGCCGCCCTCCTTGGTGATCGCCTCGCCGTGAAAGTTAGCGGCGATGCCGCCCATGTTGTAGTGAACGGTGGGAATGACCGGGATCGGCTCCCGCGTCACATCGACGCCGGCGAAGATGCGCGCGCTCTCCGATATGCCGGGCAGTCGCTCCGCCAGCACGCCTGTATCGAGGTGATCGAGGTGCAGGTAGATGTGGTCGCGCTTGGGCCCGACCCCGCGGCCCTCGCGGATTTCGATGGTCATCGCGCGCGAGACCACGTCGCGCGAGGCCAGGTCCTTGGCCGAGGGCGCGTAGCGCTCCATGAAGCGCTCGCCCTCGGAATTGGTGAGATAGCCGCCCTCCCCGCGCGAGCCCTCGGTGATCAGGCAGCCGGCGCCGTAGATGCCGGTGGGATGGAACTGCACGAATTCCATGTCCTGCAGCGGCAGGCCGGCGCGCAGCACCATGGCGTTGCCATCGCCGGTCTGCGTATGCGCGCCGGTGCACGAGTGGTAGGCGCGGCCGTAGCCGCCGGTGGCGATGATGGTCATGTGGGCGCGGAAGCGGTGGATCGTGCCATCGTCCAGCCTGAGCGCCACCACGCCGCGGCAGCGGCCCTCCTCCATGATGAGGTCGATGGCGAAATACTCGATGAAAAACTCGGCCCGGTGCTTGAGCGCCGCGCCATAGAGGGTGTGCAGCATGGCGTGGCCGGTGCGATCGGCGGCAGCGCAGGTGCGCTGCGCGATGCCTTTGCCGAAATGCGTGGTCATGCCGCCGAACGGGCGCTGATAGATGCGGCCGTCGTCTTCCCGGCGCGAAAACGGCAGGCCCCAATGTTCGAGCTCGTAGACGGCCGCCGGCGCGTTGCGGCACAGGTACTCGATGGCGTCCTGGTCGCCGAGCCAGTCCGAGCCCTTGACCGTGTCATACATATGCCAGCGCCAGTTGTCCTCGCCCATGTTGCCGAGCGCCGCCGCGATTCCGCCCTGCGCGGCCACGGTGTGCGAGCGCGTCGGAAAGACCTTGGTGACGCACGCCGTCGTCAACCCGGCCTGGCTGCAACCGACGACGGCGCGCAGCCCCGCCCCGCCGGCGCCCACAACCACAACGTCGTAGGTGTGATCCTCGATCGGGTAGGCGCGGCTGCTCGGCACCGGAGCGCCGTTTGCTTTCGCAGCCATGGCTCACACTCCGAACGAAAGCTTGAGAACGGCGAACGCCGAGGCGAGCGCGACGGCGATGCTGAAGAACGCGTTCAACATGACCAGGACGAGCTTAATACGCTCCTCGTGCACGTAGTCCTCGATGATGACCTGCATGCCCAGGCGCATGTGATAGCTGACCGAGACGATGAACAGCAGCATCACGACGGCGATGAGCGGCGAGCCGAGGATCTGTGCGGCCGCGGCGTGATTGCGGCCGGCGAGCGAAATCACGATGATCAGGCCGGCGATCACCAATGGCACGTTGGCGACCGCGGTCAGCCGCTGGTGCCAGAAGTGCTGGGTGCCCGCCTTGGCGGAACCGAGGCCGCGCACGCGGCCGAGCGGGGTGCGCATGTGCGGGCCGCGCTCGCTCATCGCAGGCCTCCGGTCACGAGGTAGGCGAAAATCCACAGCAGCAGGGTGAGCGCGATTGAGCCGAACAGGGTGGCGCGCGCGAGCCACTCGCGCTCGGCCGCACCAAAGCCGTAGCCCAGGTCCCACAGGAAGTGGCGGATGCCGCCCAGCATGTGATGGATCAGCGCCCAGGTATAGCCGAACAGCACGAGCCGCCCGATCCAGCTCCCCGCCACCGACTGGAACGTCAGGTAGGCGTTGGGGCCGCTCGCGATCGCAAGCAGCCACCAGGCCAGGAGCAACGTGCCGACATAAAGCACCGCGCCAGTGGCGCGATGGACGATGGACATCACCATCGTCAGCGTTAGCCGGTAGATTTGCAGGTGCGGCGACAGCGGGCGCGCCGTTTCCGGTCGGCGTGTCGTCTCGGTCAAGGTCGTTCTCCGAATCCGAATCCGGGGCGCCCGTTCCTAACCCAGGGTGCCGGCTGGCTGCAACGGCGCACCGCAGGCGCCCACGCTCGGTGGGTCACGCGGTTTTGCTTCGCCGGACACGAAGCTATAAGGCAAAAATGCAATGCGCAATCGACATCTGGCGTAGGCCGGCTTCGAGAAGGACGAAGGCTCGGTGCGGTTCGACCTGACCGATCTCAGCTTGTTCCGCCACGTCGTGGAGGCGGGAAGCATCACCCGCGGCGCCCAGCGGCTAAACCTCGCGCTCGGGGCGGCCTCCATGCGCATCCGTCAGATGGAGGAGACGCTCGGCGCCGCCCTGCTCACCCGCGGCCGTCAGGGCGTGACGCCCACCCAGGCCGGGCGCGTGCTGCTCCAGCACGCGCGCGCGATTCTGGGCCAGGCCGAGCGCCTGCGCGAGGACCTCGGCGCCTATGCCGGCGGCATGGCCGGCCAGATCCGGGTCTTGTCCAACACCAATGCGCTGGCCGAGTTCCTGCCGGAGGCACTGAGCTCGTTTCTGTCGAGCCATCCGCACGTCAGCGTCGACCTGCAAGAGCGGCTGAGCGACGAGATCGTCGGGCTGATCGCGGAAGGCGTGGCGGACGTCGGCATCGTCGCGGGCACCGTCGACACCGGCGCGCTCGAAACATTTCCGTTCAAGAAGGACCGGTTCGTGCTGGTAGTCGCGCGCGGCCATGCGCTAGCCAAGCGGCGGACGATCGATTTCGCCGGCGTGCTCGACTACGACTTCGTGGGCCTCGACCGCGCGAGCGCGGTGCAGCGCTTTCTCGCCGACAAGGCGGCGCGCATCGGCAAGCCGCTGCGGCTGCGCATTCAGCTGCGCAGTTTTGATGCCGTCTGCCGCATGGTCGAGGGCAATGTCGGCATCGGCATCGTGCCGCAGACCACCGCCCGGCGCGCCAGGCGCACGATGGCGATCGCGGCGGTCGAGCTCGCTGACTCTTGGGCGGTGCGCGAGCTCACGATCTGCATCCGTTCGATGAGCGAGCTGCCGGCCTATGCCCGAGAGCTCGTCGAGCACCTGCGGGCGGACCGCTGAAGCGCCGCGCACAGCAAGGAACCCCGCCAATCAGCGCGGCATCAGCGCCCAGTAATCGAGATCGAGGATGACCGCGGGATCGTCGTTCTCGCCGGCCCGGCGGGGGAAATGGGCGCAGGGCTGGTCCTTGGTCGCAATCGTGCGCAGCCGCACGGCGCCGACGTCGCTGCGGCCCGCGAGCTCCGCCTTCCCGATCACCTCCGACCAGGCGAACACGGTGTTTCCCGCAAACAGCGGCGCCACGTGGCGGCCCCCATTGATGGCGGCGACATGGAAGGCGTTGGCGAACCCGTTGAACGACAAGGCGCGCGCCAGCGAGATGACGTGGCCGCCGTAGACGAGCCGCCGGCCGAAGCGGCCCTGCGCCTCGGCGAACTGGTTGAAGTGCACGCGCGCGGTGTTCTGGTAGAGCCGGGTGGCGAGCTGGTGCTCGGCCTCCTCGACCGTCATGCCGTCGATGTGGTCGATCTTCTCGCCGACCCCGTAGTCTGCCCAGCGCGCCGCACTGCCCGCCAGCGCGAAGTCGTAGGAGCGCGCGTCGATGCGCGGGCAGGCCTGCCCGAGCCCGCCGGCATCGACCGTTTTGGGCAACTCGGGAAGGTGGTCGCCCGGCGCGGGCGCCGCCTCGTCGCGCTTGCGCACCATCACCCAGCGCACGTAGTCGAGCACGCGGGCGCCGTCCTGCCTAAAACCGGTCGAGCGCACGTAGACGACGCCGGTCTTGCGGCTCGAGTTCTCCTTCAGCCCGATGACCTGCGAGACGGCGCTGAGCGTATCGCCCGGATAGACCGGCGCCAGGAATCGGCAGTCGGCGTAGCCGAGGTTGGCGATGGCGTTGAGCGAGATGTCCGGCACGGTCTTGCCGAACACGACGTGAAACACCAAGAGGTCGTCGACGGGCGCATGCTCATAGCCGATCGCGCGCGCGAATGCGTCGGACGACTGAACGGCGAAGCGCGCGCCGTAGAGCGCGGTATAGAGCGCAACATCGCCGCTGGTCAGCGTGCGCGGCGTGGCGTGGGTGATCGTCTGGCCGAGACGGAAGTCCTCGAAGAAATGGCCGGGGTTGTTCTTGCTCATGACCGTGGAGCAGGTTGTGGCGGGGCAATCGGCGACGCTATCCTCCAGCACTGCCGGGTTTACATCAAGGTCGAGAGCGAGGAGGGCCTGGTCGGCGGCGCCTGCTACGAGGTCCATAAGGTCGGCATTACCGAGGC
>DATBWJ010000060.1:0-3424 GCA_036514935.1 Xanthobacteraceae bacterium | reverse complement strand
TCGACGAGTTGCTGCTCGCCGAGATGCAGCGGGTCGAGCCGCGCATCACGCGCGACGTGTTCAAGGTGCTGTCGGTGGAGCGCTCGGTCAAAAGCCGCACGAGCTACGGCGGCACCGCGCCGAAAAACGTCACGCGCGCGGCGAGGGTTTGGCTCAAGCGGTTGCGTTGAGGGCGGGCAGCGCGTCGGCGGCGCCAAGATAAGGAAGCGTTCAGGTGTGGCCGCGAGGATGGCATGGCGCTCGCGCCGCGCCGGCGGTCTGCTATGGTGCCGCCCGACGTGAGGGGCATGCCGTGATTGGATCGTCGCGCTGGTATGTGCGGGTGGCGCTTGTCGGCGCGCTCGTTGCCGGCCTTGCCGGCTGCGGGCGCAAGGGGCCGCTCGAACCGCCGCCGTCGGCGGCGCTGCCGCAGCCGGTGCTGGCGCAGCCGACATTGGGCGAGCCGCCGGCCGACCCGAGCCTTGCCGCCATTCTGCCGGAGCCGGCGCCCACCCCGCCGCCCTCGCCCTCGCTTGCCGCCCCGCCGCCAAGAAAATCGTTCTTCCTCGACTGGCTGTTGAATTAGGCGGACCCCGTGCACCACTTCGCCTATCGCGACGGCGTGCTCCACGCTGAGGCGGTCAGCCTGGTCGATCTCGCCGCCGCGGTCGGCACGCCGTTCTACTGCTACTCGACCGCCACGCTGACCCGCCACTACCAGGTGTTCGCCGGCGCCTTCGCCGACGTGCGCGCGCTCGTGTGCTACGCCATGAAGGCGAATTCCAACCAGGCGGTGATCGCCACGCTGGCCCGGCTCGGCGCCGGCGCCGACGTGGTCTCGGGCGGCGAACTTCAGCGCGCGCTCGCCGCCGGGGTGGCGCCCGGCAAGATCATGTTCTCGGGCGTGGGCAAGAGCGCGGCCGAGCTTGCCGCCGCGGTCGAGGCCGGCATCCTGTGCGTGAACGTGGAGTCCGAGCCCGAGCTTGCGCTCATCTCCTCGATCGCGGTGGCCAAGGGGAGGAGCGCCAACGTCTCCGTGCGCGTCAACCCCGACATCGACCCGCGCACGCACGCCAAGATCGCCACCGGCAAGGCCGAGAACAAGTTCGGCATCCCGATCAGCCGGGCGCGCGAGGTCTATGCCGAGGCCGCCAAACTGCCGGGCCTGCGTGTTGCCGGCGTCGACATGCATATCGGCAGCCAGATCACCGAACTCACCCCGTTCGACGCCGCCTTCGGCCTCCTCTCCGATTTCGTGCGCGCGCTGCGCGCCGACGGCCACGCCATCGAGCACATCGATCTCGGCGGCGGCCTCGGCATTCCCTATCGCGAGGACAATGAGCCGCCCCCGCACCCGGAGGCCTACGCCGACCTCGTCAAGCGCGCGACGCGCTCGCTCGGCTGCACGCTGATCTTCGAGCCTGGCCGGCTGATCGTCGGCAACGCCGGCGTGCTGGTGACGCGCGTGCTCTACGTCAAGCGCGGCGAGGCCAAGACGTTCGTCATCGTCGACGCCGCCATGAACGACCTGATCCGCCCGACGCTCTACGACGCCCACCACGACATCCGCCCCGTCAAGGAGCCGATGCCGGGCGGGCGGCGCATCGTCGCCGACGTGGTCGGGCCGGTGTGCGAATCGGGCGACTTCCTCGCGCTCGACCGCGACATGGCGGAGCCCGCGCCGGGCGACCTCCTCGCCGTCATGTCCGCGGGCGCCTATGGCGCGGTGCTGGCGGGAACCTACAATACGCGCGCGCTGGTGCCCGAGGTGCTGGTCAACGGCGCGCAATGGGCGCTGGTGCGCCCGCGCGTGGCGGTCGACGAGCTGATCGCGCTCGACCGCCTGCCGCCGTGGCTGTGAGTGGATTTCACAGTGCCGCCCGCAGGTCGGCGAGCGTGACCATCAGCATCATCGGGTCGAGGGGCGATTCGCTCATGCCGAGCGCGAGATAGAATGCCCGAGCTTCGGGCGAGATCGCGTGGACCAGCATTCCGCGAATGCCGATCGTCTCGGCCGCGCTGACGACGCGATATCCCGCGTTACGGAACAGCGCTCGGCCAAGGCCCCCACCATGCCACCTGTGATCGACGGCAAGCCGGGCCAGCACCACGACGGGGATTGGATCAGGCATGTTGCGTCGCAGCCGGCCGGTCGCTGTCGCACAGTTCACGACGCCGGACGCCAGGGCATAGTAGCCGATGACGCTCGTCCCCTCGCAGGCGACATAGGTGCGCGAGGCGCCGCTCGCCTGATTTGCAAGCGCGCGACGGCGCAGCCAGTGGTCGAGCGAGATCACGCCGCAGGAGAAGTCGGCAAGATCGTGGTGGGAGGCGAGAAGAACAGGTTCGGCGATCCTCACGCGCCCTCCCACGGCGCGGGCGTGCGCATCGTCCTGCGCAGACGTTCGTTCGGTTGCACAGGGGCGTCGAGCGCGGCACGAAACTTCGCGTACGCCGCTGCGTTAACCGTGAAGACAACGCGGTCGAGAAGCGCGTCCTCTGCGGCCTTTCGGGCGGCATCCAGCACGAAATCCGTTCGGTTCTTGCCGAGTGCGCGCGCGGCCTGATCGATCAGCCCGCGCTCCTGCGCCCGGATGCGGATGTTAAGCGTGGCACGACGACCCGCACGGTGCCTTGGAGGGGCCATGACGTCTTCTCCAATTGTTCATTTGGTTAGCACACGGTAATGACATTGTCATTACACAACGTTGACGCCGAGCGCGATCGCGGCGATGGCGGCCGAGCCGCGCGCCCACCGAACTGGATCGGGCGCCGCGCGTTGTGGTTAACGCATTTGTTCCGGCGCGGCATGCGCTCGGGCGGGGTGGCAGCGCCGCCTTCACGTGGTATAGATGTTGCAACGCATTGCTGCGATTGTGGCCGGAGAACCGTTCGGAGAACCACGTGACGCCGTTCGAGCCTGCGCACAGAGCCAACAATCCCCGCATCGTGCTCACGCGCGCGCTGGCGCTGGCGCGCTGGACGGTATTTTGGGAGCGGCTGTGGCCGGCGCTTGCCATGCCGGCGACCGTTCTCGGCCTGTTCCTCGCCGCGTCGTGGCTCGGCCTGTGGCTGTGGCTGCCGCCGCTCGGCCGCGCCGTCGGGCTCGTCATGTTCGCGGTGGCGGCAGCGGCGGCGAGCGCGCCGTTGCTGTTGGTGCGCTTTCCCACCACCGCCCACGGCCTGCGCCGGCTCGACCGCGACAGCGGCCTCAACCACCGGCCGGCGACCGCGATGTCCGACGAGATCGCGCTGCCGCGCGAGGACCCGTGGTCGCTCGCGCTGTGGCGCGCCCATGTCGAGCGCGCGCTCATGGCGGCGCGCCGCCTGCGTCCCGCTTTGCCGGCCCCGCGGCTCGCCCTGCGCGACCCGATGGCGCTGCGCGTGCTGGTCGCGCTGCTCGTGGGAGCGACCTTCGTCGCCGCCGGCGGCGAGCGCGGCCGCC
>DATBWJ010000059.1:0-3432 GCA_036514935.1 Xanthobacteraceae bacterium | reverse complement strand
CGGCGGGGACGCGATCCGACAAACGCGCAATCGGCGGAGGGCGCCAGTTCCGCGAGAACCCCGGCATCATGAAGAGCAGCAGCAAGCCGGACTACGGCCGCGCCGTGGACCTGCTGACCAAGGCGGCGATCAAGGAAATGATCGTGCCGTCGCTGCTGCCGGTGCTCTCGCCGATCGTCTGCTTTTCGTGATCTATCTGGCCGCGCACTGAACGACGGCGGCGGCCACGCACGTCGGACCTGCTGCGCCGGGCCGCGGGTCTGCTCAGAACTTGAAGATGCGGAACAGGTAGCTGAGGTAGGTGAGTTCCTCGCCGCCCGCGGGCGTCGTGCGGCTGATGTAGTCGAACACCTTGCCGTCCTTGATGCCGTAATCCGCAAGCCGTTCGACCTTGCGGTTCTTGTCGAAATAGACCGCGACGATTCGCCGGTCGGTCTCCTTCTGCGGCAGGAACGCGGTCTGCTCCGTCTTCTGCGAAATGTAGTAGAACACCTCGCCACTGACGGTGGCGACGGTGGATGGCGTGCCGAGGACGACCAACACTTGTTCCTGCGATGCGCCGAGCGGGATCTGCTCGAGCGCGCCATCGGGCAGGACATAACCTCGCTGGTAGGTCTGGGTGATCGCGCCGCAGCCCGCCATCGGCGGCGTCAACGCAAGCAGGGCGGCCGTGCCAAGGCGCCGCAGGCCGGCAATGGACCGAGTCAAGCCTGATTTTCCTTGCATCAACGTACCCGTTGACCTACCCCGCAGGCAGACGGATTTCACTGCCCGGCGCGCGCCTGCAAGACGCCGGAAGCTCATGACCGACCATGTTCAGGCGCCGTTGCCCCTCCAAAGCCACCATCCGTGCCCTCTATGGCGCCATCGTGGCGCAGGCGCGCTCGCCTAGTTTCTATACGAGCTACGAGGTCCCCGATACGATCGAGGGCCGTTTCGACATGATCGTCCTCCACCAGTTCCTGTGTGTGCGCCGCCTCGCGCGCGATCCGGAGACGAGGTCGCTCGGGCAGGCGGTATTCGATCTGTTCTGTCGCGATCTCGACCACAATCTGCGCGAGATGGGCGTGAGCGACTTGGCGGTGCCCAGGCAGATGCGGGCGTTCGGCGAGGCCTATTACGGGCGCTCACTGGCCTACGAGCGGGCGCTGGCGAAGGGTCCGGAAGCTTGCGCGGCGGCCCTGGCCCGCAACGTCCTGGGCGCCGGAGGGATACCCGCTGGCGCGCTCCGGCTGGCGCACTATGTGTTGGAGGTCGCACGTATCGTCGACCAAATCCCTGCGAGCGCCTTGGCCTGCGGTGCACTGAGCTTCCCCGACCCCGACCGAATCCCGCTCGACGCGACGGCGTGACGACATCGTGACGGCGAACAGATCCCCATATCCCTGGAGCCTGCCGGTGCGGCTGGAGGATGTTCCGGAGACCGGCCGCCGCCTCACGTTGTCGGCGGACGATCGCACCCGCGACGCGGTGGCGGCTGTTGCCGGCCTGCGCAGCCTGCCGCGCCTTGACGTTACCTTCGATCTCGCGCGGCATGGGCGCGATGGCCTGCGCGTCACCGGCGAAGTATCGGCGACGGTCGGCCAGACCTGCGTGGTGACACTGGAGCTGATGGAGAGCGAGGTCACCGAGGTTTTGGACCTCGTGTTCAAGCCGGCGCAGGCGCTTGTAGAGGGCGAGGGGCGCGAAGCCGTGATCGACCCGGCAGTCGAGGAGTCGGAGCCCCTGATCGACGGCACAGTGGACCTGGGCGCTCTCGCCACCGAGTTCCTGATTCTCGGAATCGATCCCTATTCGCGCAAGCCGGGGGCGGTGTTCGAACCCCCGCCGGCAAGCGCCGCCTCGCCCGGGCCGTTTGCCGCCCTTGCGGCACTGCAAAAGAACCGACGGCCGGGCCGCAGCTAGCGGCTCGCAAACCTGCGGTGCCGGGCCTGCCCATTGTGTCCGCGCGCCGAGCCGCTATTGTCGTGCCCCTTACAGCCAGGCAATCGGCCGCGAAGGACTTAGGCGCCGAGGACCTCCGAGGCCGATCCATGCTCCAAAAAGTCCGCATTGCGCTTGACGCCATGGGAGGCGATCACGGCGCCGCCGTGGTGGTGCCCGGAGCCGAGATCGCGCTCGAGCGTCATCCGGACAGCGAGTACCTGCTGTTCGGCGATGAGGCGGCAATCGCGCCGTTGCTGAATGCGCGCCCAAAGCTGCAGGCCGCCGCCCGGCTCGTCCACACCGCCGTGGCGATCAAGATGGACGACAGGCCGAGCGTGGCGCTGCGCCAGGGGCGCTGGCGGTCCTCGATGTGGCTTGCCATCGACGCCGTCAAGAAAGGCGAAGCCGACGTTGCCGTTTCGGCGGGCAACACCGGCGCGCTGATGGCGATGGCCAAGTTTCATCTCAAGATGGCGCCCGGCATCGAGCGGCCGGCCATCGCGGCTCTGTGGCCGACGCTGAGAGGCGAATCGATCGTGCTCGACGTCGGAGCCTCGATCGGCGCCGACGCGCCCCACCTGGTCGATCTTGCGATCATGGGGGGGGCGATGGCGCGCGTGCTGTTCGACCTCGACCGCCCGACCATCGGCCTGCTCAACATCGGCGTCGAGGAGGTCAAGGGTCTTGAGCCGGTGCGTGATGCCGGCCGCATGTTGCGGGAGATGGACCTGCCCGACATCGATTACATCGGGTTCGTGGAGGGCCATGACATCGGCCTCGGCAAGGCTGACGTGGTGGTCACCGAAGGTTTTGCCGGCAACATCGCGCTGAAGACCGCCGAAGGCACCGCCAAGCAGATGGCGGCGCACCTGCGCAGCGCGATGAGCCGCACGCCGTTCTCGCGCATCGGCTACGTGCTGGCGCGCAAGGCCTTTCGCACCCTGCGCGACAAGATGGACCCGCGCAAGGTCAACGGTGGCGTCCTGCTCGGTCTCAACGGCATCGTGATCAAGAGCCACGGTGGGACCGACAGCGACGGCTTCGCCTCAGCCGTCGACATGGCCTACGACATGGCGCGCTATGAACTGCTCGCCAAGATCAATCAGACGCTCGGCAAGCGGGCCCGCAACGACAACCGCCCGACGCGCGCGGGGGGAGCCGCTTCGTGAGCCTCACCCGTTCTGTCGTGCTCGGGTGTGGCGGCTACCTGCCAGCTCGGGTTCTCACCAATGACGACCTCGCGCGCATGGTCGACACTTCCGACGAGTGGATCCAGCAGCGCACCGGCATTCGCGAGCGCCGGATCGCAGCGAAAGGCGAACTGACCTCCGATCTCGCGCTCGCCGCGGCCCGGGCCGCGCTCGATGATGCCGGGGTGGACGCCCAGACGATCGATCTCATCGTGCTTGCCACCTCCACCCCGGACAACCCCTTTCCCGCCACTGCGGTGTCGGTGCAATGCGGCCTCGGCATCACCCGCGGCGCGGCGTTCGACCTGCAGGCGGT
>DATBWJ010000058.1:0-2667 GCA_036514935.1 Xanthobacteraceae bacterium | reverse complement strand
ACCGCGGGGCGCGCGACAGCGTGCCCGGCGAGCGCGTCAGGCTCGGCGAGATGGCGTTGACGGTGATGCCGTAGGGGCCGAATTCGGAGGCGAGCGCGCGCGTCAGTCCGATGACGCCGCCCTTGCTGGCGATGTAATGCGCGTAGTCGGTGACGACGGTGCCGAACGTGCTCGACGCCATGTTGACGACGCGGCCCCAGCCGCGCTGCTTCATTCCTGGAATGAAGGCCGAACAGGTCAGAAACACGGAATCGAGGTTGACCGACATGACGCGCCGCCAGTCGGCGAACGTCATCTGCTCGAACGGCATGAGCGGATAGATGCCGGCGTTGTTGATCAGGATGTCGCAGCGCCCGAAGGCGCGCTCGACATCGCGGGCAAGCGCCGCGACCGCCTCCGGCGAGGCCACATCGCAGATGCAGGCCAGGGCCTTGCGGCCGGCCTGCTCGACCATCCCCACCGTGGCGTCGGCCGGCTGCAGGTCGGCGATGACGACATGCGCGCCGTCCTCGGCGAGCCGCTGTGCGAACGCCTGGCCGATGCCGGCGGCACCGCCGGTGACGAGCGCGATCTTGTCCTTGTGCCCCTTGGCCATTCATTGCTCCCGTTGCTTTCGACGCCAACATACCAATTTCGTCATTGCGAGCGAAGCGAAGCAATTCCGATCACGCCAATGAGATTGCTTCAGCGCGCTGCGCGCGCCTCGCAATGACGTGGTTAGCGGATGTCAGATATGAATGGCGCGCCGGCCGACCGCGAGCGCGGCTTCCTTGATGGCCTCGGTCAGCGTGGGGTGGGCGTGGCAGGTGCGCGCGATGTCTTCGGCCGCCGCGCCGAACTCCATGGCGACGGCTGCCTCCGCGATCATGGTGCCGGCATCGGGTCCGACGATGTGGACCCCCAGCACGCGGTCGGTCGCAGCATCGGCGAGGATTTTCACAAAACCCTCGGTCTGCAGGTTGACCTTGGCACGGCCGTTGGCGGTGAAGGGAAACTTTCCGACCTGGAACGGCACGCCCGCCTCTTTCAACTCCTCCTCGGTCCTGCCGACGCAGGCAACCTCCGGATAGGTGTAGATCACGTTCGGGATGACGTCGTAGTTCACGTGGCCGGCCTGGCCGGCCAGGATCTCGGCGACCGCCACGCCCTCGTCCTCGGCCTTGTGGGCGAGCATCGGGCCGGCGATCACGTCGCCGATGGCGTAGATGCCGGGAACGCTGGTCGCGAAGCAGCGATCGACGACGACGCAGCCCTTGTTGTCGGTCTTCACGCCGACCGCTTCGAGCCCGAGCCCCGCAGTATAGGGCACGCGGCCGACAGCGAGGAGCACGACGTCGGCCTCGACCGTCTCCCCTGCGCCGCTGGCGGCCGGCTCGACCCTCGCCGTGAGAGCGTGGCCGGAGGCCTCGACGGCGGCGACCTTCGAGGCCAACTTGAAGGTCATTCCCTGCCGTTCGAGTATGCGCTGGAACTGGCGCGCGACCTCTCCGTCCATACCCGGCAGGATGCGATCGAGGAACTCGACCACCGTCACCTGCGAGCCGAGACGCCGCCATACCGAGCCAAGCTCGAGCCCGATGACGCCGGCGCCGATGACGATGAGCCGCGCCGGCACCTGGTCGAGCGCGAGCGCGCCGGTCGAGGACACAATGCGCTTCTCGTCGATGGCGATGCCCGGCAGGCGCGCGATGTCCGAGCCGGTGGCGATGACGATGTTCCTGGCCTCGACCGTCTCGGCCTTGCCGTCGGCCGTCACCTCCACCTTGCCAGGAGCGGCGATGCGGCCGAGCCCGTGGAACGTCTCGACCTTGTTCTTCTTGAACAGGAACGCGACGCCCTTGACGTTGCCGTCGACGCCCTCGTCCTTGAATTTCATCATCGCGGCGAGGTCGAGCTTCGGCTGGCCGACCGCGATGCCCATCTTGGCGAAGCTGTGCCCCGCTTCCTCATAGAGCTCGGAGGCGTGCAGCAGCGCCTTGGAGGGGATGCAGCCGACGTTGAGGCAGGTGCCGCCGTGGGTCGCGCGCTTCTCCACCACCGCCACCTTCATGCCGAGCTGGGCGGCGCGGATGGCGCACACATAGCCGCCCGGGCCGGTGCCGATGACGAGGAGGTCGTAGGGCATGGACCACTCCGAAATCTTCACCTCTCCCCGCCGGGGAGAGGTGAATGAATCACAAATCCAGCACCAGCCGCGCCGGGTCCTCCAGCACTTCCTTCACGCGCACCAGGAAGGTGACCGCCTCGCGGCCGTCGACGATGCGGTGGTCGTAGGAGAGCGCAAGATACATCATCGGCCTCGCCTCGATCCTGCCGGCCACCACCACCGGCCGCTCCTCGATCTTGTGCATGCCGAGGATGCCCGATTGCGGCGCGTTGAGGATCGGCGTCGACAGCAGCGAGCCGTAGATGCCGCCGTTGGTGATGGTGAAGGTACCGCCCTGCATCTCCTCGATCTTGAGCGTGCCCTCGCGCGCGCGCGCCGCGCAATCGGCGATCTCCTTCTCGATCTGGGCGAACGGCTTGCTGTCGCAGTCGCGGATCACCGGCACGACCAGGCCGCGCTCGGTGCCGACCGCAACGCCGATGTGGTAGTGGTTCTTGTAGATGATGTCGGTGCCGTCGATCTCGGCGTTGACGGCGGGGATTTCCCTGAGCGCCTGCACG
>DATBWJ010000057.1:0-8117 GCA_036514935.1 Xanthobacteraceae bacterium | reverse complement strand
GCCGGCGATCGCGCAGGCCAAGCCCAGCGTCGTCGTCATCGGGGGCGGGCCGGGCGGGGCGACGGTCGCCAAATATGTCGCCAAGGACGGCGGCATCGACGTGAGCCTGGTCGAGCCCGCGGCCGAATTCACCACCTGCTTCCATTCCAATCTCTATCTCGGCGGCTTCAAGACGTGGCAGTCGATCACCCATTCCTATGGCCAGTTGGTGTCGAAATACGGCATCAAGCACGTGCGGCAGGCCGCCGCCGCCATCGACCGCAACCAGAAAACGGTGCGGCTCGCCAACGGCGACGTCGTAAAGTACGACCGCCTGTTGGTCGCCCCGGGCATCGATCTGAAATTCGAGTCGGTGCCTGGATATTCAGAGGCGGCGGCCGAGAAAATGCCGCACGCCTGGAAGGCCGGGCCGCAAACCCAGCTCCTCAAGCGCCAGCTCGACGCGCTCCAAGACGGCAGCGTCATCGTCATGGTGGCGCCGCCCAACCCATATCGCTGCCCGCCCGGACCCTACGAGCGTGTCTCGATGATGGCGCATGTTTTGAAGACGAAGGGACACCAGAAGTCGCGCATCATCGTGCTCGACGCCAAGGATGCCTTCTCCAAGCAGGCTGTGTTCATGGAGGGCTGGCAGAAGCATTATCCCGGCATGATCGAATGGCAGGACGCCAAGATGCACGGCGGGGTCAAGCGCGTCGATCCAGAGTCCATGACGGTGGTTACCGGATTGGCGACCTACAAGGCCGCGCTCGCCAACATCATTCCCGACCAGTGGGCCGGCAAGATCGCGCGCGACGCCGGCCTCGCCAACCAGAGCGGTTTCTGCGCGATCAACGCGGAGAGCATGAAGTCGACGATCGATGGCAACATCTACATTGTCGGCGACGCCTGCATCCCCGGCGACATGCCCAAGTCGGGCTTCTCCGCCAACAGCCAGGCCAAGGTCGCCGCCATGATGATCCGCGGCGAACTCGTCAACGCGCGGACCTTCCCGGCCCGCTACAGCAACACATGCTGGAGCCTGATCGAGACCGACGACACCGTCAAGGTCGGCGGCCGCTACGAGGCCAAGGACGGCAAGATCGCGGCGGTGGAGACCTTCGTGTCCAAGACCGGCGAGCCCGCGGACCTGCGGCGGCAGAACCAGCAGGAGAACATGGGATGGTACGCCGGCATCACCGCCGACATCTTCACGTGATCGGGGCGCGCGCGATCTGATGCCAACGGTTATACGGTTATGAAGATCCAATGATCGTCATCGTCCGCCAACGGGACCGGCCGAAGGCCGGCCCGATGGTAAACTCCAGCGGACGATCCAGTAACCACCAGCGTCCGTGTTTACTGGATGCTCCGCTTTCGCGGAGCATGACGAGACAAGTGCCGCTGGCATAAGCGCGCAGCCGTCGGGAGCATGGCTCGCCTGCGGGATGGTTCGCCGTCGTCGGCGGGCGAGCCGTGCTCGATCAAGCGCCGCGCGCTCGCACGAGCAAGGGCGCGCGCGCCGCGGCGGTCAAGTCGCTTTCTTCGCCAGCTCGACCAGCTTGACCGGCTCGATCATGTTGTGGCCGAGCGCGGCGTCCTTGTCGGCGTCCATGCCGAAGGCGACGGCCATGAGCTGGCTGTAGAAGACCACCGGGATGTCGAAGCTGGTGCCGAATTTCTTGTTGATCGCGTCCTGGTACATTTCGACGTTCTGCTGGCACAAGGGACACGGCGTCGCGATCACGTCGGCGCCGGCGTCGGCCGCCGCCTGCAAAATGCTCTTGATCAGGTGCAGGGTCTTGTCGGGGCTGTAGACCGAGACCGAGCCGCCGCAGCACGAGGTTTTGGGATCGTAGGGCACCGCCTCCGCGCCGCAGGCTGCAACAAAGTCGTCGAGGAACTTTGGCTGGTCGTAGCTGTCGTACTGGCCGCCCGAAACCGTCGCCGCGAACGGCCGCACCGTCTGGCAGCCGACGTAGCCGGCGACCTTGAGCCCGGTCAGCGGGTTGGTGACCTCCTCCTTGATCTTGTCGAGGCCGACCTCGTTGACCAGCACCTCGCAGGCGTGGCGGACGTTGAGGTCGCCGTCATATTTCAGGTCGGCGGCTTCGAGCGCCTCGTTGACGCGCTGGCGCGTGCGCACGTCGTTCTTGATCTTCTCGTTGACGCCGTGGGTGTTGAGATAGCAGGCCGCGCACGGGGTCAGGATGTCGCTGGTCCCCTGCTGGCGCGCCTTTGCGAGGTTGCGCCCCGATATCGCGGTCTGCGGCAGGGTTCCGCCCTCGACGAAACCGACCGAGGCCCCGCAGCAATTCCAGTCCTCGATCTCCTCAAGCTCGATGCCGAGCCGCGGCGCGATCGCGCGCAGCGACTGGTCGAGATGGACGGCGGAGGCCTGCGAGCTGCAGCCGGGATAGTAGGTGAACTTCTTGGCCTCGCTCATCGTCTCAGCCCTCGGCGCGCTCGCGCGCCTCGATCTCCTCGGCCTTGGCGATGATCGCGCGCAGGTCAGCCGCGCCCTTGGCGCGATGCGGCAGGCCGAGGTGCATGCGCTTGGCCTTCACCATGCGCCACGCGATCGGCAGGTTGTCGAGCCCGCGGCGCACGCCCTCCTTGAGGCCATAGGAGAAGTAATAGAGCGCGGTCACCAGGCGCTCGTCGGTGCGCCCGAAACGTTTCACCGACAGCCAGAACGCCTTCGAGAACTTCGCCGTTGGCTGCTGTGGCGCGTAGCCTTCCCTGACGGCGACGGTGGCAAGGCCCTGCAGGATGTTGGTCACCGGGATCTGGCGCGGGCAGCGCACCACGCAGTTGTAGCACTGGGTGCAGTTCCAGATCGTGTCGGAGGTGAGCACCGCCTCCTTCATGCCGGCGCGGATCAGCATGAACAGCTTGCGCGGTCCGTGATCCATGGCGGTGCCGATCGGGCACGAGCCCGAGCACATGCCGCATTGCATGCACAGCGAGATGCGATCGCCGCCGTCGATATTCTGGTAGACCCAGCGGGCAAAACTGAGATCGTATTTGCTGCCCCCGGCCGGCGCGATTGCTGCGCTCATCAGCCGAACCCTTTCAGGGGCGAGGGGCCGATTCGCTCGATCACCGCGAGGTAGTCGTCGAGGATTTTCGGCAGCCGGCCGCCGTCGGCGATGGACACTTCCACGCTCTGCACGCGCTCGCTCTCCAGCGCCATGCTTTTCAGGGTCTCGCCGACCTTGCTCAGGCGCTCCTGCGCGATCGCGCTGCCCTTGACGAAATGGCACTGATAGTCGTCGCCCGACTTGCAGCCCATGAGCAGGATGCCGTCATAGCCGCACGACAGCGCCTCCGAAATGCACAGCAGGTTGACCGAGCCCAGGCAGCGGACCGCAATGGTGCGCACGAAGGCATTCATCGGCGAGCGCGCGATGCCCGCCATGTCGAAGGCCGGATAGGCATCGCTCTGGCAAGCCAGCACCAGCACGCGCGGCTTGTCGTCCTCCTCCGGGATCTCGACCGCCTTGATCATCGCGGTCAGCATCTCCACCGAGTAGTTGTCGAAGGAGATGGTGCGCACCGGGCAGGCCCCCATGCAGGTGCCGCAGCGCCGGCAGCGCGTCGGGTTGACGATCGGAAAACCGTCGGGCGTCTCGTCGATCGCCCCGAACGGGCACTCGACGGTGCAGCGCCGGCACTTGGTGCAGGTGTTCAGCCCGATCTTCGGATAGCTGAGATCGCCCGCGCGCGGGTGCAGCCCGCGGCCTTCCGCCGCGTTGCGGATGGCCTGGATCGCCTTGAGGGCGGCGCCCGTCGCATCCTCGGCCGCCTCGGCCATGTCCATCGGCCGGCGCAGCGGGCCGCAGGTGTAGATGCCGGACCGCCGCGTCTCGTAGGGAAAGCAGATGAAGTGCGAGTCGGCAAAGCCGTCCGCGAGAATCGGCAGATGCGGGCCCTGGCGGTACTGCAGGTTGAGGAGGGGCGTGCCGGCGACGATGATCTGCGTGGCCGGCGGCCGCGGCGCCGGCACCGCGCCGGTGCATCCTGCGACCGCGATCGGCGCGAGCGGGTCGATGTCGGCCTCCGGCAGCGGCGACGGCTCCTCGCCGGCGCCCGCGATGCCGGCCGCATTGGGGACCATGCCGGTCGCGAGCACGATCAAATCGAGGCCGGCGAGCGCGATCTCCTCGCCGAGCAGCGCATCGTCCATCGTAACCGTGAGGTCGGCGCCGACGCGTTTGACGCCGCCCTTGATGAAGATGACGCCGGCGCGCTGCGCCGCGCGATAGAACTCCTCGGCGACGCCCGGCGTGCGCAGCTCCTCATAGATGACATAGACGCTGCTGTCGGGATCGGCCTCGCGAATCTGCAAGGCTTGCTTGATTGACACCCCGCAGCACACCGACGAGCAGTAGGGCAGGTGGTTGGGATCGCGCGAGCCGGCGCACTGCACGAATGCGATGGTGCGCGCCGGCCGGCCGTCCGACTTGCGTTTGAGCGATCGCGCCGCCAGCATGTCTTCGAGCGCAAGCGAGGTGACGACGTCCGGCGAGGCGCCGTAGCCGAGATGGCCGAGTTTTTCGGGGTCGTAGGGGCGCCAGCCGGTCGCCAGCACGATGGCGCCGATCAGGCACTCCGGCTCGTCCGCATCCTGGCGCAGCGTGACCGTGAACTGGCCGGGGCCGCCCGCCGTCTTCACTACCCGGCAGTTGCGGCGCACCTCGATGCGCGGGTCGGCTTCCACCATCGCGATCAAGCGGTCGATGTCGTTGTCCTGCGGGGCCTGGTAGGGCGGCTTTTGCGGCATGCGCTTGGACCAGCGGCGCGCGTGACCGCCGATCTCGCCGCTCTGCTCGACCAGCAGCACGTGGTAGCCGGCGCGCGCGGCGGCACGCGCGGCGGTGAGACCGGAAATGCCGGCGCCGACCACCAGGATGCGCGCGCTGTGGGGGCCTTCGTGATGAGCCGTCGGCGGGCTCGACTTCTGCGCCTCGGCGATCGCGATACGCAGGTAGTCGGCGGCCAGGATCGCGGTGTTCTCGGCGCCGGGCGGCTGCGTCCACGCCACCTGCTCGCGCAGGTTGGCGCGGAACACCTGGGCGCCCTCGGCCTGGAACCGGTCGGCATTCACGCGCGGCGAGCAGGCGGCAACGACGACCTGATTGACGGTGCCGGCGGCGACATCGCCGCGGATCGCGCGCACGCCGTCCTCCCCGCACAGGAACTCGTGGCGCCGGCAGTGTGCAACCTTGAATTCCTTGACCGCGACCGCTTCGAGCGCATCGAGCGAGACCGCCTCGGCGATGCCGCAGCCGCCGCACAGATAGACACCGGCTTTCTTCGCCTGCATGGCTTGCCTCAGGCCTGCCCCGCATCTGCTTCGCCCGCGCTCACGGCCTGGATCGCCTTGAGCACCGCCGCGGTCGCCGATTGCACCGACATCGACACGTCGAGCGGGCCGGCGGCGACGCCGGCCGCGAACATGCCCCCGCTGTCGTGGAGATCGGCGACGATGAAGCCATATTCGTCCACCGTCAGCTCGGCCGGCGCCAGCGCCGCCGACGGCTCCATGCCGGTCGCCAGAACGACGAGGTCGTAGGCGCAATCGTAGAGCTCGCGCGTGAGCGTGTCCTCGCCGTGGACGACCGGATCGCCGCGGTCGCCTGCCGTGATCGACGCCGGCTTCGACTTGACGAAGCGCACCTGCGGATCGGCCTTGATGCGGCGGTAGAAGCTTTCGAGCTTATCGTGGGCTCGGATGTCGATGTAATAGATGTCGATCCAGGCGTCGGCGTATTGCTCGCGCAGGTAGGCCGCATGCTTGAGCGAGGCCAGGCAGCAGATGCGCGAGCAGTAGGGCAAGTGATTGTAGTCGCGCGAGCCGGCGCATTGCAGGAACGCCACGCGCTTGGCCTCTTTGCCATCCGACGGGCGCAGGATGCGGCCCTGCGTGGGGCCGCCGGGGGCGGCCAGGCGCTCCATCTCGACATTGGTGATGACGTTGGCGATGCGGCCGTAGCCGTAGGATTCGAGTTTTTCCCCGGCGTAGGGCTTCCAGCCGGTCGCCCAGATGATGGCGCCGACGACGATCTCGAACGTCGCCGGCTCCTCATCGAGATCGATCGCCCCGTATTTGCAAGCCGCGCGGATGGCCTCGGCCTCCGGCGTTCCGATCACCTCGGGCGCCAGGACGTAGCGCATGGGATAGGCCATTGGGTGCGGCAGGTAGGCGGCCGGCACCGTGTCGAGGCCGTAGTTGAAGGCGTTCGGCACCCGCGTCGTGCTCGCGCGCGCGCAGTCGCCGCAGGCGGTGCAGCGCGCGTTCACGTAGCGCGGGCTGGTCGCGACGGTGACGCGGTAGCGCCCGCGCGCGCCGGCGACGGCGGCCACCGTCGCCAGCGTGAAGACCTTGATCTTGGGATGACCGCGCAGGCGCTGATAGTGGATCTCCAGGCCGCAGGTGGGATGACAGAGTTTTGGGAAGTAGCGATTGAGCTGGGCGACCCGGCCGCCAAGGCTCGGCCCCTGCTCCACCAGCACCACCTCGTAGCCGGTCTCGGCCGCCTCCACCGCCGCCGTGATGCCGGCAATGCCGCCGCCGACCACGAGTATCGTCTGGCTCTGCGCCGCCTGCCCCACCATCGCTCCTCCAGCGGGCGGGCGCATGGGCCGCTCCGCCACCCGTCTCGATCGGGCGGCCACGCCGCGCCGGCACGAGTCGGTTTGAAACATTCCAATATTAGAATATAATTCGGCGGCTCGTCAAAGCGAACTGCGGGTGCGCTGAATGCGATCGCGAGGCGGCCGCTCGACGGGGCTGGTGAGCACAGGGGGGGCTCTATGTCCAAGTTGGTGCCGCCGCACGGCAACGCGACGCTGACGCCGCTCTTGTTGGCGGAAGCCGAGCGCGCCGAAGAGCTGAAACGCGCGCAGAGTCTCAAGCGGGTGGCGATGTGCAGCCGCGAGACGTCGGACTTCCTGATGCTCGCAATGGGCGCCTACACGCCGCTGACGGGGTTCATGGGCTATCAGGACTGGCGCGGCTGCTGCGCCGACTTGAAGCTTGCGAACGGCCTGTTCTGGCCGATCCCCATCACCCTGTCGTGCACAAAGGACATGGCGGACGGCATCGCCGTCGAAGATATCGTCGCGCTGGTCGATGAGCATTCCGGCGAGGTCATGGGGCTCTTGGAGGTCACCGAGAAGTACGCGATCGACAAGGCGTTCGAGTGCCAGCATGTCTTTCGCACCAGCGATCCCAAGCATCCGGGCGTGGCCAAGGTCCTCGCCCAGGGCGAGGTCAACCTGGCCGGTCGCGTCACCGCGCTCAGCGAGGGGGCCTACCCGCATCAATACAAGGGGCTCTACCTGCGGCCGGCCCAAACGCGCGCGCTGTTTGCCGAGAAGGGCTGGAGCCGCGTCGCCGCCTTCCAGACGCGCAACCCGATGCACCGCAGCCACGAGTACCTCGCCAAGGTCGCGATCGAAGTGTGCGACGGCGTGCTCATCCATCAGGTGCTGGGCGCGCTCAAGCCGGGCGACATTCCGGCCGAGGTGCGGGTTCGGGCGATCGACGCGCTGACGGAGCACTATTTCGTGCCGGGCACCTACATCCAGGCGGGCTATCCGATCGAAATGCGCTATGGCGGTCCGCGCGAAGCACTCTTGCACGCGGTGTTCCGCCAGAATTTCGGCTGCTCGCACCTGATCGTGGGGCGCGATCACGCCGGCGCCGGCAGCTACTACGGCCCGTTCGACGCCCAGCACATTTTCGAGACGCTGCCGCCCGGCAGCCTGGCGATCCAGCCGCTCAAGATCGACGTGACGTTCTTCTGCCACCGCTGCGACGGGATGGCGACCGCACGCACGTGTCCGCACGGCCCCGAGCATCGCTTGGAGATTTCGGGCACGCGCCTGCGCGAGATGTTTGCCAAGGGCGAGAAAATCCCCGCCGAGTTCAGCCGGCCCGAGGTCGTCGCCGTCCTGCACGCCTATTACGACGGGCGCGCCCGATGACGCAGCCGTCGTTCCCGGCAAGGCCGGCAGTTGCGCGCCGCTATTATGTCGTTGCGCGCGGGGCCGCTCCGGTCGGCTACGACCTGCTCGATGTGGCGATCACTGTGGCGCGCCAGTACGGCGAGGGAACCGACATCGTCGAC
>DATBWJ010000056.1:0-5359 GCA_036514935.1 Xanthobacteraceae bacterium | reverse complement strand
CCAGCCGCTCGGGCCCGACCAGGCGCGCCACCACGATGGTGGCGAGCACGCGGTCGTGCACGGGTACCGGGCGCGTGCCAGTCAGGAACTCCTCGATCTCATCGACGATGCGGTCGGTGTTGCCGGTCCAGATCGGATGATCGCGCCCCGGGATCTCGACGAAGCGCGCGCCGGCAATCCTGTCGGCGAGATAGCGCCCGCCGGAGAACTTCACCCGCGCATCGTCACGGCGGTGGATGACCAGGGTTGGCACGCGGATGGTCGTGAGCACCTCGCGCACGTCGATTTCCGCATTCATGCGCGCGAGCGCAACCGCGGCGGTCGGGCCCGCGGACAGGCGCTCCAAGCGCGCCCACCAGGCCCGGAACTGGGCGTCGCTGGCGCGCTCGGGAGCAAAAAAGGGAAGGCTCGCGCCGGTGCCCCAGGCGCCCTCCGCACCGCGCACGAACGCCTCCAGGCCCTCGCGCCCCTGCACCCAGGTGTGGAAATGGGCGTAGGCGCCATAGAGCACCAGCGCGCGCGTGCGGGCGGGATAGGTGGCCGCGAACAGGATCGACATGGGTCCGCCCTCGGACGCACCCAGCAGCACCGCGCGCCGGCAGCCGGCGGCGTCCATCACGGCGCGCACATCGTCCATGCGGGTCTCGAGGCTCGGCAGTTCGCGCGCGTCGACACGGTCGCTCAACCCGGTGCCGCGCTTGTCGAACTGGATCAGACGCGTGAACGCGCTCAGCCGGCGAAGAAGATGGCCGTAGCCTGGGTCCTCCCAATGAATCTCCAGGTTCGACAGGAAGCCGGGCACGAACACGAGGTCGATCGGGCCATTGCCGACGACCTGGTAAGCGATGCGCACGTCGCCGCTCTTGGCGTACCGGGTTTGAGGCGCTGCCACGGCCGACCTCTTGCACCGCGCGTGGCTCGGAACGAGGGCATTGCCACCATGTCGAGCGGGCAAGCCATGATAGCGGGAAGTCGGCGGGCGGTCAGCCCTGGCGGTATGATCCTCGCTCGCGGCACTCGCGTCTGCTGCCGTGCGCTTGGCGCGCAAAATCGGCGAGCTCGCGATTGAAGCGCGGCGCGTCCTCCCAGAACGGCGCGTGTCCGATGCCCTGATAGATCGACAGCCGCGCGCGCCTGGCCGCCGAGGCGGTGAACTCGCCCATTGCCGGCAGAATGATCTGATCCAGGGCGCCGTGGGTGACCAGCACCGGGCAGTCGAGCGCAGCGAGCGCGTCGCCGGGGTTGGGCGCGCGCTTCTGCATCGCCGCCCGCACGCGCGCCGGCACTACCATGTTGAATGCCAGCATGGTCTCGAAATCGTCGGGGGACGGCTGGACCTCGAAGCAGGCGCGCAGGAATGCCCGCGTTCCCGCAATATTGGTTGCGAGGTCCTCGGAAGTCATCGCCGCGATATGCTTTCGACCCGGACCGAGCAGCGCCGGCTCGGTCTTGGTCAGGGCATCGACATAGTTGATGCCCGCGATCCGCGCCGTGCCGTGAGCTTTGACGTAGTCGGAAATGACGCGGCCAGCATAGGACCAGCCCACGATCACCGGCCGCCGCAGGCCCGCCGCCGCCATGACGGCGGCGACATCGCCGGCCCACAGCCGGTCCTGACCGTAGAAATCCGGCTGCAGCGGCTTGTCGGAAGCGCCGTGGCCGCGCAGATCGAAGGTGACCATGCGGAATTCGCGTGCCATCGCCGCGTCGCTGACCTGGCGGCGCCACGACAGGTGCGACTGGCTGAAGCCGTGAACGAACAGGATTTCGAGCCCTTGCGGATTGCCCCACGCTTGCGCGGCAAGCGCAAGTCCGTCGGGGGTCGCAGTGCGGATCGCCTGCATGCGCGTCAGGCCGGTGGTGTCGCGGCGGCCACGGCCAGTCGAGGCAATGACAGCGGCATGGCTGGATGCAAGCTCATGACGTCGCGATGCTATTCGATGCGTGCCGACCGGTCTATCCGGCGCCGGTCGAGCCGAACCCGCCGCGGCCGCGTGCGGTCCCGTCGAGGTCGCTCACCTCGCGCAAGCGCACGCGCGTGACCGGCGCGATCACGAGCTGAGCGATGCGCCGGCCGCGCACGACCTCGAATGGCACGCGGCCAAAATTGACCAGGATCACCGCGACCTCGCCGCGGTAGTCGGCGTCGATGGTGCCGGGAGCGTTGAGCACGGTAACGCCGTGGCGGGCCGCAAGCCCGGAGCGCGGGCGCACCTGCCCCTCGGTTCCGGGCGGCAATGCCAGCGCGATGCCGGTCGGAATCGTTGCATGCTCGCCCGGCGCAATGACGACCGGCGCATCGGCGGGAACGGCGGCATAGAGGTCGAGCCCGGCGGCCCGCGCGCTGTGATAGGCCGGCAGCGGCAGATCGGCCGCGTGGCGCAGGCGGGCGATGCGCACGAGCGTCATGGCGCCAGCACGGCCGCGATGCGCTCGGTCAGCCGGCGCGCCACCTCGTCCTTCGATTGCTCCGGCCACGATTCGACGCCCTGAGCGTTCACCAGGTGGACCTTGTTGCGGTCGCCGCCCATCACGCCGCTGTCGGCCGAGACATCGTTGGCGACGATCCAGTCGCAGCCCTTGGCGGCGAGCTTGGCCTTGGCGTTCTCGATCAGGTGGTCGGTCTCGGCCGCAAACCCGACGACGAGGCTGGGGCGGTTGACCTTCAGCCGGGCGATGGTGGCGAGAATGTCGGGATTTTCTACCAAAGCGAGCGTGGGCGCCTGGCCTGCGATCTTCTTGATCTTCTCGGGGCCTTCCGCCGCCACGCGCCAGTCGGCGACCGCGGCAGTAAAGACGGCGGCATCGGCCGGCAGCGCGGCCTCGGTGGCGGCGAGCATTTCGCGCGCGTTCTCGACGTGCACCACCGTCACCCCGGCGGGATCGGGCAGATTGACTGGTCCTGACACCAGCGTCACCTGTGCGCCCGCCGCGGCTGCCGCCCGTGCGATGGCGTGGCCCTGCTTGCCCGAGGAGCGGTTGGCCATGTAGCGCACCGGATCGATGGACTCGCGGGTCGGCCCGGACGTGACCAGGATGCGCTGGCCGTCGAGCGGCCGCGCGCCGAAGAGCGCCACCACTGCCTCGGCAATCTCGATCGGCTCCGCCATGCGGCCGACGCCGGCCTCGCCGCTTTCCGCCATTTCTCCGACACTGGGGCCGAGGACGGCGACGCCGTCCGCCCGGAGTTGCTCGACATTGCGCTGGGTGGCCGGGTGCGCCCACATGCGCGGGTTCATGGCGGGGGCAATCAGCACCGCGGCGCTCCTCGCCAGCAGCACGGTCGAGGCAAGGTCGTCGGCGAGCCCATGGGCCATCTTGGCGATCAGGTCGGCGGTGGCGGGCGCCACCACGATCGTATCCGCTTCGCGTGCCAGCCGGATATGGCCGATATCGAACTCGGTTCCGGCATCAAACAGGTCAGTGAAGGGGCGCCCGCCTGCGATGGCGCCCACCGACAGCGGCGTGATGAACTCCTGGGCGGCGCGCGTCATCACCACGCGTAGGATTGCGCCGCGCTCCCTCAGGCGCCGGATCAGGTCAAGCGACTTGTAGGCGGCAATGCCGCCGGCAATGACGAGCAGGAGACGCCGACCTGCCAGCGGCTGGTCGGGCGCCGCCACGGCGGAATCGGTCACCGCGGGCCGAGGCCGGTGCGTGGTTGCCGCCGCTGGCGGCGACAAGTTCGGCTGGCCGGGCTGGGCGTCGCCGGCGCTTGCCAGGATATGCCGGATCTCCTCTTCCATGGAGCGACCGTGGCGGGCAGCGCGGATGCGCAGGCGCCGCTTCACGTCGTCGCTCAGGTTGCGAACTGTCAGGCTGCCCATGGTGGTGCAAGCGATGATTGCAACGCAATCATAGCCGCCTGGTCAGCGCCTTTCAATGGAAAAAAATGGCGTAGACGAGGAGTGCAAGCAGGGCCGCGATCACCCACAGCGCGATGGTCGCGGGGCGGTTGCGGCGACCTTCGGCCTTTCCGATGGCGGCCACCGTTTCAGGCGCCAGCACGATGCCGTCGCGGGTTGCGGCGTCGAGCTGGTCGGTGAGGCGTGCGACCCGCGTCAGCATGCCCGGCACGTGGCCGAGGAAGCGGCCGACCTCGAGCGTGCCGCTGGTGGCCTCCTCGATGCGGCCGACCGGCCCGAGATAGCGGCTCATCCATTCGCTCACGACGGGCTCGGCGGTGCGCCACATGTCGAGCTTGGGATCGAGTGCGCGCGCGACGCCTTCGACCACCACCATCGTCTTCTGCAGGAGGAGGAGTTCGGGCCGGGTGCGCATGTCGAAGATCGCGGTGACCTCGAACAAGAGCGTGAGCAGCTTGGCCATCGAAATGTCTTCGGCCGGGCGGTTGTGGATCGGCTCGCCGATGGCGCGGATCGCCTGGGCAAAGGCCTCGACCGAATGGTGCGGCGGCACGTAGCCCGCCTCGAAATGGATTTCGGCGGTGCGGTGATAATCGCGCGTGATGAAGCCGTGCAGGATTTCGGCGAGAAAACGCCGCTCCTTCAGGCCGAGCCGGCCCATTATGCCGAAGTCGACCGCCACCAGGCGGCCGTCGCCGTCGACGAACAGGTTGCCGGGATGCATGTCGGCGTGGAAGAAGCCGTCGCGGATGGCATGGCGCAGAAAGGTCTGAATCACCGCGCGGCCGAGATGCGGCAGATCGAAGCCCTTGGCGAGGAGTGCGGCGCGGTCCGACAACGGCGTGCCCTCGATCCATTCGAGCGTCAGCACGTCCTTGGCGGTCAGGTCCCAGTCGACCGTCGGGACGCGGAAATCGGGGTCGTCCTTGGAGTTCTCGGCCATTTCGGAGGCCGCCGCCGCTTCCAACCGCAGGTCCATCTCGATCATGACCCCGCGCGCGAGCGTATCGACGACCTCGACGAGCCGCAGCCGGCGCGCCTCGGCGGACAGATCCTCGGCCTGGCGGGCGGCGAAGTAGAAGGCGTTGAGATCGGCCTTGAAGCGGTGCTCGATGTTCGGCCGCAATATTTTCACCGCCACCGTGCGGCCGGTTCTGGCCACCGTGGCGCGATGCACCTGGGCGATCGAGGCGGCGGCGACGGCCGGGCCGAAGGAGGAAAAGAGCTGCGCGACCGGCTTGCCGATGGCGTGCTCGACGGCGGCCTCGGCCTCGGCCTGGGGAAACGGCGGCATCTTGTCTTGCAAGCTTGCAAGATCGCGCGCCAGCGCCGCCCCGACGACGTCCGGCCGCGTCGCCAGAAACTGGCCGAGCTTGACGTAGGAGGGGCCGAGCGCGGTGAGGGCGGTCGAGAGGACGTGCACGCCGGTGCCTGGCCGCTCGATGAGGCGCGCCGCGCGCAACGCTGCGCGCGCTGGTACCGGCAGCAAGGTC
>DATBWJ010000055.1:0-12218 GCA_036514935.1 Xanthobacteraceae bacterium | reverse complement strand
CGACAATCTCTATGGCTGCCGCGAGTCGCTTGTCGACGGCATCCGCCGCGGCACCGACGTGATGATGGCCGGCAAGGTCGCGATGGTGTGCGGCTTCGGCGATGTCGGCAAGGGATCGGCCGCCTCGCTCAGGAACGCCGGTTGCCGCGTGATTGTGTCCGAGATCGACCCGATCTGCGCGCTGCAGGCGGCGATGGAAGGCTACGAGGTGACCACCATGGAGGCTGCCGCCGCGCGCGCCGACATTTTCGTGACCGCCACCGGCAACGTCGACGTCATCACCATCGACCACATGCGCGCGATGAAGGACCGCGCCATCGTCTGCAACATCGGCCACTTCGACAGCGAAATCCAGGTGGCGGCGCTCAGGAACTTCAAGTGGGTGAACGTCAAGCCGCAGGTCGACGAGATCGAGTTCCCGGGCGGCAAGCGCATCATTCTGTTGTCCGAGGGCCGGCTGGTGAACCTCGGCAACGCCATGGGGCACCCGAGCTTCGTGATGTCGTCGTCCTTCACCAACCAGATACTGGCGCAGATCGAGCTGTTCACCAATCACGGCAAGTACGAGAAGCAGGTCTACACGCTGCCCAAGCATCTCGACGAGAAGGTGGCGCGACTCCACCTCGCCAAGATCGGCGCCACGCTCACCCGGATGACCGAGAAACAGGCCACCTACATCAACGTCCCGCTGGAAGGGCCGTTCAAACCGGATCATTACCGCTATTGACGATTCCCGCCGGAATTGTCCGGCGATCGCGGACCTGCCTCCCACACACCGTCATCGCGAGCCCCCGCAGGGGGCTTGGCGATCCCCATGCCGCAGATTGCTTCGGCGGGCTTCGTCCGCCTCGCAGTGACGGCGACGACGATTCGATTTGACGGCATCCCGCTTGGCGGGCGCGACGGCTGGCGATGTGCCCGCACCGCGCGTGCGACAGGGAACAGGCATCTCGGCGGCGCCGGCTTCGTAGCAGAAATATTCGTTTACGATCTGACTAAATAGAATAATATTTATCTGTTTGCGTGGCAGTAAAACGCACTATATAGAAAATACTTCTACCTCGCAGGGCCGTCACCCTTCGACCCTCGGACGCCCTGCGATCGGGAGCGTGCCATGACATCGCCGCTGCAACAGAAGCTCAGGATCACCGGCCCCAGCGTCGTCACCGCCAATCGGCTGCGCGACGGCGCGGTCGTCTATCGCACCGCCGACAGCACGTGGACGAACGAGATCGGCGAGGCGGCAGTCGTCACGACTGCGGAGGCTGCATCCGCCCTGCTCGCGGCTGCCAAGGCGGAAGGCACGCGCGCGGTCGACGCCTACGTCGCCCCGGTGCTGATCGACGGCGACCGCGTCGTTCCAGGCAACCTGCGCGAGCTCATTCGCCTGCGCGGGCCGACCATCGAGTTGCCGATCACGTTTGGAATCTGACGCGCCCGCCATGTACGCTTATGATGAATACGACCGGACCTTGCTTGCGGAACGCGTGAACGAGTTCCGCGGCCAGGTGGCGCGCCGGCTCACCGGCGAGCTCACCGAGGACGAGTTCCGCTCGCTGCGCCTGATGAACGGCGTTTACCTGCAGCTCCATGCCTACATGCTGCGGGTCGCCGTTCCCTACGGCACGCTGTCGTCCCACCAGTTGCGCCGGCTCGCCCAGGTCGCCCGCCGCTACGACCGCGGCTATGGCCACTTCACCACCCGCCAGAACATCCAGTTCAACTGGATCAAGCTTGCTGAATTACCGGACGCCATCGCCGATCTCGCCGCAGCGGGGCTGCACGGCATGCAGACGAGCGGCAATTGCGTGCGCAACATCACGACCGACCAGTGGGCGGGCGTGGCGCCCGACGAGATCGAGGATGCGCGCGTGTGGGCCGAACTCCTGCGCCAGCACCTCACGCTGCACCCCGAGTTCTCGTTCCTGCCACGCAAGTTCAAGATCGCGGTGGGCGCCGCGCACCACGATCGCGCCGCGGTCGCGATCCACGATCTCGGCGTGCGGCTGCGGCGCAACAGCGGCGGGGAGGTCGGCTTCGAGATCAGCGTGGGCGGCGGGCTCGGGCGCACGCCCTTCCTCGCCAAGGTCATCAAGCCGTTCCTGAAAAAACGCGACTTTCTCAGCTACATCGAGGCCGTGCTGCGGCTCTACAACCAGTACGGCCGGCGCGACAACATCTACAAGGCGCGCATCAAGATGCTCGTGCACGACCTCGGCGCCGAAAAATTCGCGCAGGAGGTCGAGGCTGAGTGGAGCGCCATCAGGGACGGGGCGCTGGCGCTCGACCCGGCGGTCGTCGCCGAGATCGCCGCGCGCTTCCGTTACCCCGGCTATGCGCCGCTCGACGACAACCCGCCGGAGCTGACGGCCGCACGCGCCGACGCGCGCTTCGCGGCCTGGCTCGACAACGCGGTCCACAACCACAAGCAGACCGGCTACGCCATCGTCACCTTGTCGCTCAAGCCGGTCGGCAAGCCGCCCGGCGACTGCACCGCCGAACAGATGGACGCCATCGCCGAGATCGCCGACCGCTACAGTTTTGGAGAAATCCGCGTCGGCCACGAGCAGAACCTCGTTCTGCCCCATGTCGCCCAGCGCGATCTGCCGCCGCTCTGGCGCGCGCTCGACAAGATCGGCGTCGCCACGCCCAATGTCGGCCTCGTCTCCGACATCATCGCGTGCCCCGGCCTCGACTACTGCAGCCTCGCCAATGCGCGCGCCATCCCGGTGGCGCAGGAGCTGTCGCGCCGCTACCGCGATCTCGATCTGGCGCGCGCGCTCGGCCGGCTGCACATCAACATATCCGGCTGCATCAACGCCTGCGGCCAGCATCAGGTCGGCCACATCGGCATCCTCGGCGTCGAGAAGAACGGCGAGGAGTTCTATCAGATCAGCATCGGCGGGCGCGCCGACGAGCACGCCCGGCTCGGCGCGCTGATCGGACCGGCGGTGCCCTATGAGGAGGTCGCCGACGTGATCGAGGACATCGTCGAGACCTATCTCGACCTGCGCGCGCGGCCCGACGAGATGTTCATCGAGACGGCCGAGCGCGTGGGCGTCGAGCCGTTCAAGGAACGCGTCTATGCCACTCGTTAAGGACGGCCGCATCATCGAGGACCGCTACCTGCGCCTCGCAGAGGGGGCGGCCGTGCCGGCGCACGGCGCCATCATCCTGCCCGCGAGCCGCTTTCTTGCCGATGCCGACAACGTGTTGCGCCGGGACGGGCCGACCGGCGTCCTGTGGCCCAATGATCGCAGCGTCGGCGAGCTTGCGCCCTGGCTCGGGGGCCTGGCGCTGATCGGCCTTTCGTTCCCCACTTATAAGGACGGCCGCGCGTACAGCCAGGCGCGCATCCTGCGCGAGCGCTACGGATTTGGGGGCGAGCTGCGCGCCACCGGCCAGGTGCTGCGCGACCAGTTCCTGTTCATGTTGCGCGCCGGCTTCGACGCCTTCGAGGTCGTCAAGCCCGCGGATGCGGCGGCGTTCGAGGAGGCGAGCCGGCGGTACAGCGTGTTCTTCCAGCCGGCCGCCGACGGCCGCATCACGGTGGCGCGCGCGCGCCTGCAGCGTGCGAGTTCCGCGCGACAGGCGGTCGAGCGTGCGGTGTCGGCGCGAGGAGTGCGGCGTCACTCCGCGGCCGCAGGCGCCGGCATGGCAGCAAGTCCGTCCATGATTCACGTGCGCGGACCGCGCGAACGCGGTTGATCGAAAACCTCGGGCGTGGTCTCTAGCCGCCATGGCCGACACTGCGCCCGTCGTCTTTGCCGATTGGCTTGCGGCTCATCTGCGCGACGACCTTTGCATTCTGGACATCCGCTCCGCGGTCGATGGGGGCGGCGCAGCAGCCTATGAGCAGGCGCACATTCCCGGCGCCGTTCACACCGACTACGTCAAGGACGGCTGGCGCGCGAGCAAGGGCATGGCCACCGGAATGCTGCCGGACAAGGCCGCGCTCGCCGCGCTGTTCGCCCATCTCGGGCTGCGGCCGGATCAGCACGTCGTGGTCGTGGGCGCCGGCACCTCGCCGGCCGATTTCAGCGCGGCTGCGCGCGTCTACTGGACGCTGAAAATCGCCGGCCATCGCCGCCTATCGATTCTTGCCGGCGGCATGGCGGCCTGGCGCCAGCACGGCGGGCCACTCGAAAGTGGACGCAGGGCTCCTGCGCCAGCGCCCGGCTATCCCATCGAACGGGTCGACGGGCTGCGAGCCGATCTCGCCGCCGTAGAGCGAATCGTCGCGGAGCGCGGCGCGATCCTGCTGGACAGCCGGCCCGCCAACTATTTCGAAGGCCGCGCCAAGAGCCCGCAGGCCCGGCGCGCCGGTCGGCTGCCGGGCGCCACCCATCTCGACTATACGCATGCCTTCGATCCGACCGCAGGGCGGCTGAAGACGCAGGGGGAATTGGAGGCGCTGTTCGCGCTGCCGGCGCTGCCGGTCGTCAACTACTGCAACACCGGCCAGCAGGCGGCCGCCAACTGGTTCATTCTGTCCGAACTGCTGGGGCGGCCGCAGGTGCGGCTCTACGACGGCTCGATGTCGGAATGGACCGAGGACGAGCAGCGCCCGGTCGAGGTCGGCGCGGCGGGCGCGACCTGACCCGCGGGGCAGGCGCGATCGTCAGGCCACACGGACCTCGATCATGTCGCCGACGACTCGCACCGGATAGGTCTTCAGGTCCTCCGAGATCGGATCGCCCAGGCCCTTCCCGGTCTTCACCTCAAAGGTGCCGCCGTGGAGCCGGCACTCGATCACGTCGCCGTCGAGACAGCCGTCGGTAAGCGTGGCGAAGGCGTGGGTGCAGATGTTGTCGGTGGCATAGATTTCGCCAGCGATGTTGTAGAGCGCGATCGAGAGGCCGCCAGCCTCGATTGGCATCATCGCGCCTTCTTCCAGCGCGTCGCGCGCGGCGACGCTTAGCCATTTCTCTTGCGACATCGGCACCCCATCATACCAAACCGCGGAATTACTGACTCGTCATGCCCGGCCTTGTGCCGGGCATCCACGCCTTGAAATCCGAGTCGAATCAAAGACGTGGATGGCCGGGACAAGCCCGGCCATGACGAAGCGGAGAGGTCACCGTCAACGACGTTTGGTATCACTTCGCATTCGATGGCACCTTCAGCGGCGCTGCCTTAATCTCGCCGCTCTCAGGAAGAACTGCACGCCGAAATGCATGATGGGGTCCGTCGCGAGCTAGAGCGTTTTCAGTTTCTATGGAAACTGAAAGCGCTCTAGATTTTTGCGTGGTCGCATTTTCGGACGGAAAACCGGATTCCACTTTTCCTGAAAATGCTCTAGTCCCGATCGGGATTGGTATCCGGTCATCCGCTGGAGCCGGCATCGTTGCCGTATTCGTCCCGCAGCAGACCGAGGCGGGCGAGCGCGTCGCGATCGGACACGACGAACAGGCGGGCGCCGTCGTTGCTGCGATGAACGATCCGGTTGCCTTGTGGCAGCGTGAAGATGTCCTTGGCTTGCCACCTCACGGTTTGTCCGCCGACCTGCGACTCGCCGCTGCCTTCCACGACGTTCACCACTGCGTTGCTGGTGGTGCGCAGCGGCCGCGTGGTGACGCCGGGGTCGAGCTGCATGAGGTGCATGTCCAAGATCGTCATGGCCGCACCCCCGGTGGCCGGGTTGACGTAGCGCACGCGGCGCGCGCCGTCGCGGGCCGGCGGTGCGGCGGTGAGCGCAGCAGCCGCGGATTGGTAGGGATAGCGGAAGACCGGCGAGTGAACGGGCGAGGGCAAGGCAATGTCTGGAACCACATTGGCGACCGCGAAATAGGAATCCGGCACGGTCTCGGGCAAATCGGTCACCGGGCCGGACTGGAATTCGGCTGTGCCGAGATAAAGGTGCAGCGGCACATCGAGCGCGTCGAGCCAGATGATCGGGGCGCTGCCGCGGTGCACGTGCTCGTGCCAGCACCAAGCCGGCGTCAGAATGAGGTCGCCGACCTCCATCGGGCACGACTTGCCGTCGACAATGGTGAACGCGCCCGAGCCTTCCAGCACAAAGCGCACGGCGTTCATCGAATGGCGATGCGGCCGCGCGCGCTCGCCCGGCAGCAGGATCTGGATGGCAGCCGCCAGCGTGCGCGCGGTGGCCTCGTCATGCGGTCCGCGCGACCTCGGGTTGACGAGCGACAGCACGCGCCGCTCGACCGCCGCCGGGTCAGCGACCTCGATCGCGCGCCCGATCAGCGGCCGAATCCGCTCCCATGCCCACAGATAGGCGGGGTCCGGAGGCGCCGGCGGTTTGTGCGCCGTCGGGCTTTCCCACAGCGGCACCAGATGCGCTTGCTGCCAAGCCTGGCGCAATTGATCGACGGCATCAAGCGCGGCCACAGACATGGCGTGCTCCCTCGGTTTGCCCCGATTGTGCGTCCCCGCCGCCGGGCGCGCAAGTCAGGCGCACCGGCGGCGCTCGATTGCGCTCCGCCCACGCGCGGCTGCGGATTGCGGCCGCGCGATGCGTTGCCGGGAGGAACCTGGTTTTACGGCTGCGGCAGACTCACGAAGTGAGCGGCCAATCAGCCCTCCCTGAACGCCTCCTGCCGCGTGCGCTTGAACGCCGGCACGATCACCAGCAGGAACAGCGCGGCGGCGCCGATCAAGAGGCCAAGGCTGATCGGCGATTCGACGAACGTCATCGGATTGCCGTGCGCAAGCAGCAGCGCGCGGCGCAGGTTTTCCTCCATCAGCGGGCCGAGGATGAAGCCGAGCGCGAACGGCGCAGGCTCGCAGCCGAGCTTGAAGAACACGTAGCCCAAAAACCCGAACAACGCCGTCATGCCGACCTCCGCCGGCGAGGTGTTCAGGCTGTAGACGCCGATGCAGCAAAAAAGGAGGATGGACGGGAACAGCAGGCGGTAGGGAATGGCGAGCAGGCGCACCCAGATGCCGATCATCGGCAGGTTGATGATCACCAGCGCCAGGTTGCCGATCCACATGCTGGCGATGATTCCCCAGAACAGGTCGGCCTGGACCGTCATCACCCGCGGGCCGG
Source organism: Xanthobacteraceae bacterium (assembly GCA_036514935.1). Classification (GTDB taxonomy): domain Bacteria; phylum Pseudomonadota; class Alphaproteobacteria; order Rhizobiales; family Xanthobacteraceae; genus DATBWJ01. The sequence continues at coordinate 5,206 of DATBWJ010000055.1, read as the reverse complement.
GCGAGATGCCCTGGATCGTCATGGCGCCCACCATCACGGCCATGGTCGGGTTCGACGGTATCCCCAACGTGAGCAATGGAATGAACGAGGTCTGCGCGCCGGCGTTGTTGGCGGACTCCGGCGCCGCCACTCCTTCGATCGCCCCTTGGCCGAAACGCTCGGGCTCCTTCGAAATTTTCTTCTCGAATGCGTAGGCTGCGAATGAGGCGAGCAACGCCCCGCCCCCCGGCAGCACGCCGAGCAGCGAGCCGATCCCGGTGCCGCGCAATACCGCCGGCACCGTGCGCCTGATTTCCTCGCGCGTGGGCATGAGCCGCCCGATGTGCGACATCACCACCGGGCGCTCCCTTTGGGTCTCGAGATTGGTGATGATCTCGGTGAGGCCGAGAAGGCCCATGGCGATCGGCACGAAGCCAATGCCGTCGGAGAGCACCGGGAAGCCGAAGGTGAAGCGCAGCATGCCGGAATTGGTGTCGGTCCCCACCAGACCGATCAGCAGGCCGAGAAAAACCATCGCGACCGCCTTGACCAGCGAGCCGCTGGCGAGCACGACCGCGCCGATCAGGCCGAGCGCCATCAGCGAGAAATATTCGGCCGGCCCGAACTCCAGCGCGAATTTCGAGAGCGGCGGGCTCGCGATGGCGATGAACAGCGTTGCGACCGAGCCGGCGAAGAACGAGCCGACGGCGGCGACGGCGAGCGCGGCGCCGGCGCGTCCCCGCTGCGCCATCGCATGGCCGTCGATGCAGGTGACGAGCGAGGACGATTCGCCCGGCAGGTTGACCAGGATGGCAGTGGTCGAGCCGCCGTACTGGGCGCCGTAATAAATGCCGGCGAGCATGATGAGCGCGGCGGTCGGCGGCAGGTAGAACGTCGTCGGCAACAGGATCGCCAGCGTAGCAACCGGCCCGATGCCGGGCAGCACGCCCACCAGGGTGCCGATGAGTGCGCCGATCAGGCAAAAAAGGACGTTGATCGGAGTAAGAGCGACCGAGAACCCGAGAACCAGATTGTTCAACAGGTCCATGGGCGCCCCGGGTGGCTCCTCACAGCGGCCACAGCTTCATCGGCAGGCCGAGCGCATAGATGAAGAGCGCCACCGCGCCGGCAGTCAGCGCGAGTGCGAGCAGTAGGGCCTCGCGCAGGCGGAACTCGGGCCCGCCGAGGGCGCCGACGACGACTGAGGCAAAACCGGCGGGGGCGAGGCCGGCGCGGTCGATGAGCGCGGCGAATACCAGGAACGCCAACATGATAAAGGTGAGCGGCCGCCAGTACCAGCTCGTCAGCCTTTCGCCTTCGGTCACGGCGCCGCGGGCGGCGATGCCGAGGCCGAAGATGATCAGCAGCCAGCACAGCACGACCGGGAAATAGCCGGGGCCCATGCGCATGGCCGTGCCCATCGGGTATCTGCGGGCGATCCACAGTCCCGCCACGCCCCAGGCCATGAACATCAGCCCGGCGACGACGTCCTTGTTGATATGGAGCTGAATGCGCTGCATGCCCGCCGCGTCCCGATGGTGCCCAGTGTGAATAAATCCGGCGGGAATGCAAAGGGAGGCCACCGCGCCGACGGCTGGAATCGCCCTGGTTGCGGGAGCCGGCGGCCGCTTGTGGTGTCGGCGCCGCGCCGAGCGCCGCGCCGCCTGGGCCGGTCAGCGCAAGGCCTGCACCGACACGTTGATGAGCGCGGGCGTGCCGGAGCGCAGCGCCTCGAAGCTGCGCTTGAGCGCGGGCACAAGCTCGTCCGGCGCCTCCACCTTCTCGCCGTGGCCGCCGCACGACTCGATCACCTTCTCGAAGTCGGGCGAGGGGTTAAGCTCCTGGACCGGCACGACGTTGGCCTTGGACGCCGCGCCATCGGGGTAGACGGCGAGCGTCGCCATGCGCACGGCGAGCCAGGAATGGTTGTTGGCAACGACCGTGAGCGTCGGCAGGTTTTCGGCGCGGGCGACGAAATGCGCCGGCACCGGGTTGCCGAACATGTAGGAGCCGTCACCCACGCAGCCGATCACCTCGCGCTCGGGCGCCGCCAGCTTGGCGCCGAGCGCGGTGCCTAGTCCGGCGCCAAGGCCGCCCGCGAGCCCGCTGCCGATGAAGCTGAGCGGCGCGGTGAGATCGAGCCGGCTGGGAGGAACGCCGAGCTCGTTGACGACGACGGCATCCTCCGCCTTGAGCCGATTGAGGCAGTGCGCCAGCCAGACCGGATGAATCGGCGTCTGGTCCTTCACTGAGTTCACCGCCTTTTCGCGCTGTTGCCGCATTTCCTCGCGCGCGGTGGCGATGGTCTTGCGGCGGCCGTTCAGCGCCGACTTGGTCTTGCCGGCGTTGGCAAGGGCCTCGCGCAGCATGTCGAGGCCGGCGACCGGATCGCCGGCAATGAGCAGGTCGGCTTCGTATTCGCGGAAGGGATGGCGGCTGACGAGCGGGTCCACCGCCATGTGAATGACGTTCGCGCTCGGCTTGGGCCTGGCCATGCGCGGCATCCAGGGCACGCCGGAGTTGATGACCAGCACAGCGTCGGCCTGCGCCAGATGCGGTCCCAGATCAAAGCCGCAATGCATCGGGTGATCGGTCGGCAGGCTGAGGTCGGTCGCCCATGGCTGGACGACAGGGATCGCGAAGTCCGTGCACAGCGCCGACAGCGCGTTGAACGCCTCGACGGTGCGCCCGAGCGCGGCGGTGATGATGAGGGGGTACTGAGCCTTCGCGATGACGCGGGCGGCCTCCTCGATCGCCTTGCGCGCAGGCGGCGCCGGCGCGACGCCGAGGGGGCGCACGGCATCGCGCCGCATCGGCACGGCCTCGTCGGCGAGCACTTCGCGCGGCAGGCACATGTAGACCGGTCCGCGCGGCTCGCTCATGGCGATGTCGAGCGCGCGATCGACCAGCGCGCCGGCCGGCTGGCCCGCGCGCAGCTCGTAGTCCCACTTCACGAACTCGCGCACCATTCCGCCCTGGTCGAACGATTCCTGGCCCCAGTGAATGGCGCCGTTGCGCGATGCCAGGTGACCGGCTTCGGTGTTCGGCGTGCGGCCGGCGCAGAGCAGGACCGGCACGTTGTCGCGCGCCATGTTCATCAGGCCGCAGATCGCGTTGGCGGTCCCGACCGTCACGTGCACCATCACGGCCGCCGGCCTGCCGGACAGCCGGTAATAGCCGTTGGCCATGGCCATCGCGAGGTTCTCGTGCGGCACGGTGATGAAGCGGGGATACGTCGCGTTCTTGCGCGCCAGGGCTTCGATGATGGGCGCGAAGTCGGTGCCGGCGTTGGCGAACACGTAATCGACGCCGCGCTCGGCGAGCCGCGCCAGAAACGACTCGGCGGAAATGGTTTTCGAGTTGCCCTTGGTCACAGTCCTCATCCGTTGGGTGGGCGCATGGCCGCCGACCGGCCTGCGCTCAATGGGGCGGAGCATTAGCGTAATCGCGCGGCCCGGTCGAGGCGACAATCGGAATTGGGGCTATGCCCGCGCGCGCGGCGGGGCAATCGTCGGCGCGAGCGCCAACAGGAGAACACCACACAGGCCGATCGGCACGAACGCGGTCGCGGGCACGCCGGTGAGGTCCCACGCCAGGCCGCTCAAGATCGGCACGACCACGGCGCAGGTGTAGCTGATCGTGAACATCGCCGCTGACGTGCGGTGCACGTCGTCGGGCGGGCTGAGCAGCGGGGGCAGGGCGAGGATCAGCACCAGCACCGCTGCGCATGCGAATCCGAGCAGGGCCGCCGAGGCAAGGACAATCGCACTCGAGCCGAACGCAAGGCCGAGCGCGGAGAGGAGGCCGAGCGCGCCGCACAGCGCGTAGGGCCACACCTGCCGCTCGAGCCGGCCGGCGATCGCCAGCAGGATCAACGAGGCCGGCAACTGGCCGACGTTGAGCGCGGTCAGCGCGGCGCTGATCAGATCGGCGCGTCCCGTGGAGTGCAGGTAGTCGGGAATGAACGCGTTGGCGGCGAAGTACATGGCGATCACGCTGCCGAGCATCAGCCCCAGGCGCCAGATGAGCGCGCTGCGCCAGTTGGGCCACCAGCGCGGCGGGGCGGATGCCGGCCCGCCCGCGGTAAGGGGTCGCGGCGCAAGCACGGCCACGATGAGCGCGATCAACGCGACCAGGACGGCCCACGCCACGAAACCGGCGCGCCAGCCTCCCACCAGCGGAAGCACCAGCGGAAGCGTGAGGGCAACCGGCAGCACCTCGCCGATCAGCAGGCCATTGGTGTAGACGGCCGTCCCGAAGCCAATGCGATCGGGCATCCAGGCACGCACCAGCGGGGGCATCGAAGGCTGCATCACCGCAACGCCAATCCCGGTCAGGACGGTCGCGGCATAAAGCAGCGCGAGATTGGGCGCCGCCCCCCGCAGCGCCGAACCGAGGGCAGTGGCCAACAGGCCGATCACGAGCGTCGCCAGCGGGCCGAGGCGCGCAATCAGCAGCGAGCCGGGCACCGCGGCGAGCCCGAACAAAACGGGCGGCAGACCCGACAGGATGCCGACCGCGGTCTCCGACATCTGCAGGTCGTCGTGGATGAGGGGAATGACGGGCGGCACCGCAAGGATGGTCAGTCGCAGGCCGCTGCCCGCAAGCCACAGCAGCGCGAGGCACAGGAGGAACTGAGAGGACGTCTTGGCCTTCATGCTCGGTGCGCACCCATGTCAAATCGTTGCGGAATGCCGCGCAGCGCCGGGGTCGCAGAGGTGCGGAACGCTGTCGGTGGCGAAGCGAGAAGGCTACGGTCTGGCGGCTCGCGCGGCTGGCACGCACGCGCGAATGATGGCGAGGAAGTTCATGCGGGTTCGAGCCCATTTGCCCGCAGCACGGGCGCGATGTCGCGTGAGGCGAGATAGGCGAGGAAGGCGTTGGCAGCATCGCGCTGGCGGCTGGCGGCGCCGATTGCGCCGGAGAAGACCGAGATTTTTTGAAGCTCGGCCGGCAGCGGCCCGACGACGTCGAGACCTTCGATCGGCATCAGTTCGCTGATCTGCTGGATGGCGATCTCGACCTCGCCGTTGGCGCAGGCTTGCCCGGCGTAGCCGTCATAGGCCTTGATCTTCGGCGCGAGTTCGTCGGCAAGACCGAGCCGATCGAGGAGGCTTGCGAAATGCTGACCGCTGGCGCCGAGGCGGGAACGCGAAATCGAGCGGGCGGTGCGCAATGATTCGACAAAGGCGGCGGGGCTGCCAATCGGCGGGCGTGGCGCGCCCTT
>DATBWJ010000054.1:0-5521 GCA_036514935.1 Xanthobacteraceae bacterium | reverse complement strand
GCTTATCAGCGAGGAACTGGGTCTGAAGCTCGAAAACCTCAAGCTCGAACACCTGGGACGCGCCAAGAAGATCACGGTCGACAAGAACAACACCACGATCGTGCAGGGCGCGGGCAAGGAGGCGGAGGTGAAGAAACGCATCGCCCAGATTCGCAACCAGATCGAGGAAACCGACAGCGAATACGATCGCGAGAAGCTGCAGGAGCGGCTGGCCAAGCTCGCCGGCGGCGTCGCCGTGATCCGCGTCGGCGGCGCGACCGAGATCGAGGTCAAGGAGAGGAAGGACCGCGTGGAAGACGCGCTCAACGCGACCCGCGCCGCCGTCGAGGAGGGCATCGTGCCGGGCGGCGGCGTCGCGCTCCTGCGCGCCAAGAAGGCGGTCGGCAGGCTCAGCAACAACAACCCGGACGTGCAGGCCGGCATCAACATCGTACTCAAGGCGATCGAGGCGCCGGTGCGCCAGATCGCCGAGAACGCCGGGTTCGAGGGCTCGATCGTGGTCGGCAAGATCATGGAGCACAAGTCGGAGACTTTTGGCTTCGACGCGCAGAGCGAGCAGTATGTCGATCTCGTCGAGGCCGGCATCATCGACCCGGCCAAGGTCGTGCGCGCGGCGCTGCAGGACGCCGCCTCGGTCGCCGGCCTCCTGGTGACCACCGAGGCGATGGTCGCCGAGCGGCCCAAGAAGGAGACCCCGATGCCGCCGATGCCAGGCGGCGGCGGCATGGGCGGGATGGATTTCTGATCCGCTCGATCCGAAACAGGGTGTTGTGAGGCGGCCTCCGGCCGCCTCATTTTTTTCGCAGCCCGGTTTGATCGACCGCAACGGCGCGCGCAGCCCCATGGCCGAAAATTCACAAGAATTCGAACCATGGGGGTCCGATGTCGACGCAGTACGACGTGGTGGTCATCGGCGCAGGGCTCGGCGGCCTGACGGCCGCCGCCTTGCTCGCCCGCGCCGGGCGCAAGACGTTGCTCATCGAGCGCAATCATTCGGTCGGTGGCGCCGCCTCGACCTACAAGGTCGGCGATCTCGTGGTCGAGGCCTCGCTGCATGAAACGGCCGATCCGCACGATCCGGTCGAACCCAAACACCATGTCCTCAAGCGCCTCGGCGTGCTCGACGCCGTGCAATGGGTGCCGACGGGCGCCTTCTACGAGGTGCGCGGCGGTCCGGTCGGCGAGCCGTTCGTGCTGCCCGACAACTTTGCCGCGGCCCGCAAGGCGCTCGACGACCGCTTTCCCGATGCGCGCGCCGGCATTGCGCGCGTGCTTGGCGACATGAAGCAGATCGCCACCAGCATCGGGGTGCTCAGCCGCCGGCGCGACGCCTTCCGCAATCCCCGCGAAGGGCTCGGGGCGCTGGCGCAGCTCGGTCCGGTCGTGCGCGATTGGCGGCTATCGCTGAGCGACGTGTTTGACCGCGCCTTCGGCGGCAACGAGGCGGTGAAATGCGCGCTTGCCGCCAATATCGGCTACTACCACGACGATCCCGACACGCTGTGGTGGATTTTCTTCGCACTGGCTCAGGGCGGATTTCTCAAGAGCGGCGCCTGCTACATCCGCGGCGGCTCGCAGCGCCTCAGCGAGGCGATCGCCGGCGCCATGACGGCGGCGGGTGGCGAGATCATCCTGCGCCGGGTCGTGACGGAAGTCCGCTTCGACCGCCACGGCGGGCCGGCCATGGTGGTGCATACCGCCCACGACGGCGCTGACCGGATGCAGGCGGAGGCGACGATCGTCGTCAGCAACGCAGCGCCGACGATCCTCGCCGGTATGATGCCGGAGGCCGCACGAACGGCGCTGCTTGCTGCCTATGCAGCGCGCCCGCCTTCCATTTCGCTGTTCGCGCTGACGCTCGGACTGTCGGCACCGCCTGCGACATTCGGCGTGCGCGCCTATTCGACGTTCCTGTTGCCGTCGTGGATGAAGCGGCTGGCGGATTTTCCGCGCAGCGCCGATCTGTTCGCGCGCCTGCCGCACGGAGAGAGCCCCGGTCTCGTGGTCGTCGACTTCTCGATGATCGATTCCGGCCTGGGCGGGCCGCCTTATCCGGTGTCCGTCGTCGGCTTCGATCGCGTCGCCAATTGGCAGGGTCTGGATAGCGCTGCCGCCGCCGAGAAGCGCAAGCGCTGGATCGAGGCGATCGTGGCAGCCATTGATCGCAACTTTCCCGGCATCGCCGCGCATGTCACCGCCTCCACGTACAGCACCGCGACGACGATTCAGAAATACCTCAACTCGCCGCACGGTGCCGTCTACGGCTTTGCGCCGCGGCCGCCGAGCGGACCGATTTGGCGCGGGATCGAACGATCGCCGCGAACGCCGGTGCCTCGCGTGTACCTCGCGTCCTCCTATGCCGGCTCGGGTGGTTTCACGGGCGCGATCCAGGCCGGGAGCGCCGCGGCCGCCTGCATCCTGGCCGACGGCTGACCGCGGACGCGCGCGGCCTCGACGAAATCCCGCGCGAGCCTATCAGCCTACCAGCTCGCGCACGGCGCGCTCGGCCTGATCGATCGCGTAGTGGGCCCAGGCGTCGCCGCCGGCGTCGGTATTGGCGATGGCGACGCGACCCGCCTTCAGGCGCGCCTGCGCGAGCACGGCCTCTTCGTAGTCGTCGGGATCATAGAGCGAGTTGGCGACGTAGCTGTAGCCATGGGTCCAGCGATTGACGGTGATCGCGGCGATGTCGCGCGCGCTCGAAAAGCCGCCGGGGCCGAGCATGCGGTCGAGCTCCTCGCGGATGCGGTCCTCGAAATCCGTAAACGTCATGGCGGCGAGCTTTGTCTGGCCGATGGAAAACTGCGTGCGCGCGTCGAGCCCCTGGTTGGGCGCGCCCGGAACGTGCACGAGGTGCAGCGCGATTGGTTGCGCCGGATCGCGCGGGTGCCGGTAGCCGCCGAGGCTGACCGGGAAGTCGAGCGCGACCAGGCTGTGAAACGACACCGGCGCGCTGATGGCGCTGACCTTGAGGTTTACCCAGGGCTGCCAGTTGCGGGCGATCACGTTGGTATAGACGAGCGGCGTCTTGACGTTCTTGGCGAGCGCCGCGCGCTGGGAGGCGGGCAGCTCAGGCATCAGGTGGGGAATCATCATGTGGAAGCAGGCGAGCACGGCGTGCCTTGCCGCGACGCGGTGGATTGTCCCGTCACGCACATAGCTCACCAGCACGTGCTCGGCTGCGTTGCGCACGTCGATGCACGTTGACTGAAGCCGGATGCGCACGTCGGCGCCCGGCTCGTCCAGCCTGTCGTAGTTGAAGCGCGCCAGCACCACGTCCTCCATGGTGCTGCCCGGCGCAACGGCGGGATTAAGCGCGCGCACCAGCAGGCGTGCGATCGCGGCATTGCCGTCGGGGAAATGGTAGATGTAGGGCTCGCTCCAGGCCGCCCCGGCGCCGCCGGGCAGGCCGAGCCCGGCAAACCCCGGATAGCCCAGGTCGCGCACATCCGCCGCCGGGACGGAGTCGATGCCAAGCCCGAAGAAGCCGAGGGTGCGGCCCTGGAAGCAGTTGGCGACCTCCTCGTTGCAGCCGCAGATCTTGGTCAGATAGTCGCGGTAGCTCGTGCGCCTGAGGATGCGCTGCTTTTCCGTGATCGAACGTCCGGCCAGCGGGTCGCGCGCGCCGTCGTAAAGCGCCAGCAGTTGCGCCTTGCTCTCCGGCAAGATCGGGAAGGCGGCCACGACATCGGCGAGCGAGCGGCCAAGGGCTCCACGCGCACTGTCGTCCGAGGCGCGCTTGATGATATCGTCAGCGACGAGCACGTCGCGCCCAAAAACCTCGCGCGCAAAGAAGATGCCGCGCGATAGGCCGAGCGAGGGATAGAGCGAGTGCTCGAAGGCGGTTTCGAACCGCGCCAGGTCGATGCCGAGGTCGCGCAAGAGCCCCTTGGCGAGCGGGCTGTAGAGGTTTTGGGGCGACTGCATCGACTGGCTGCCGCCGTAGCCGATGATGAGACGGCCGTCGACGGTGAACTCATTGCGCTTGGCGTGGCCGCCGAAGTCGTCGTGATTGTCGAGGATGAGGATGCGCGCCGGCCGCCCGAGCGCGCGCCGGTAGAACCAGGCGGCGGCAAGCCCGCTGATGCCGGCTCCCACCACGACGAGGTCGTAGCTCTCCTCGACCGGCAGGCCGGCGATTGGAAACCTCTTTCCGTCGCGCGCCAGGGCGTGGGCGGTCTCGAACGAGCCCGCATGCTGCCCGCGCAGCCCGGTGAGCGCGGGCGGATAGCGCGCCGGCCGCGCGGCGATCTGCGCTGCCGGCGTCAAGCCGGCGGCGATCGCCAAGGCGGCGCCGTTGAGGAAATCGCGGCGCGTGATCGACATGCCGGAAAACTAGAGCGTTTTCAGTTTCTATGGAAACTGAAAGCGCTCTAGATTTTTGCGTGGTCGCATTTTCGGACGGAAAACCGGATTCCACTTTTCCTGAAAATGCTCTAGCACGGCGGCGGCCCTGCTCGCGATCGCGCCGCCGTCCCCGATCGCGGCGAAATCTCTCGGCGCGCCGGGCCACGGCTCGTTGACGTCAGGCTGCCGCAGGCTCGCCGCCGGCGAGTTCGGCGCCTACCGCGGCGATCACGCTCTCCCAGTCGCCGGCGCGTGGCTGCCGGAACAGGCGCGCCGTCGGATACCACGGGCTGTCGCTGCGCTCGATCATCCAGCGCCAATCCGGCACGAACGGCAAGAGCACCCACACCGGCTTGCCCATCGCGCCCGCCAGATGCACCACGGCAGTGTCGACCGCCACGACGAGATCGAGGTTGGCCACGACCGCGGCGGTGTCGGCGAAGGTTGCCAGCTCATCGCCGACATGAACGATCCGGTCATGGCCGCGCAGGGCGTTGCGTTCGTCCTCGCGCAGCTCGCGCTGCAGGCTGACGAGGCAAGCGTCGGCGCGCGCGATGAGCGGCGCGAGCCGATCGAGCGCGATCGATCGATCGTTCTCGCGCGCCCGCCCCCCGGCCCACGCAAGACCGATGCGCCTTCCTGCCGGCAGCCGCCTCGCCCAGTGCTCGACCAGATCGGGCCGGGCGCGCAGATAGGGTTTGGACGGGATGGTGTCGAGGGTGGTGGCGAAGGCCAAGGGCAGGCTCGCCAACGGCGTGTGAACGTCAAACTCCGGCAGTGGCGCTGCGGCCGAGTGGGTGGCGGTCAGGCCGTCGACGTCCGCCAGCAGCGGCTCGAGTTCCGGCGGCACCTGCAGGATGACGCTCGCGCCTCTGGCGGCCAGCAGCGGAACGTAGCGAACGAATTGGATCGCCTCGCGCATCCCCTGCTCGGGGTAGACCAGGATCGTCCGCCCGTACAGCAGGTCTTCGCCGAGCCACTCCGGCTCGCTAAACCGCGGCGGCGCCCGCTTGAGCTTGCGCCGCCACTCGTAGCGCAGCCAGCCGGTGGTGAAATCGCCAAGGAGAAGCCGCAGCCGGCCGGCGCGAAAATGCGCTGCGGCATGGTCGGGGCGAGCGGAGCAGGCCTCGTCATAGCTGGCGATCGCCTCGTGCAGGTGCGCGCGCCTCTCAAG
>DATBWJ010000053.1:0-2797 GCA_036514935.1 Xanthobacteraceae bacterium | reverse complement strand
TCGCCCGCCGCGACTGGCGTGCCGGCGGCGCGCACGCGCGCGAGCGCGGCGTAGTCGTCGGGCGGCCACACCGGCTCCTCCAGCCAGGCGAGGTCGTAGGGCGAAAACGCCCGCGCTATCGCGATCGCCTCCTCGCCCGTCCACGCGCAATTGGCGTCGACCATCAGCGGTGTGCCGGGGCCGATTGCATCGCGGGCGGCGGCCACCGCCGCCACCGTGACCTCGTGCAGCTTGAGGTAGCGGTAGCCGCGCGCCAGCGCCTCGCCACAGGCGCGCGCGAGGAGGTCGGGCGCGCCGTAGCGCAAGAGGCTCGCGTAGCACGGCACGCGCGCGACCGGCGGGCCGCCGAGCAGGCGATGCAGCGGCTCGCCGGCCACCTTGCCGGCGATGTCCCACAGCGCGATGTCGAGCCCCGACAGCGCGTAGGACACCGGGCCGTTGCGGCCGTAATTGTGCAACCTGCGCGCAAGCTCGCCCATCAGCGCGCCGATATCGCAAGGGTCGCGACCGACGGCGAGCGGCGCCACCGCCTTTTCGACCGCGATTCTGGTGATCGCGCACGCGCCCAAGCCGAACGCCTCGCCCCAGCCGGTGATCCCTTCGTCAGTCGCCACCTTGACGAGCAGCGTATCCATGGTGCGCCAGGCGTTGGCGGTCGGGCCGCCGTAGCGATAGGGCACGGCAATGTGGATCGGCTCGACTTCCGTGATCTTCATCGCGGTTTTCGGGTCATGAGGCATGCACGCCGTCGACCGGCGCATCATCCGGCAGGCGGATGGCCGGCACAAGGTTGCAACCAAGCTGTTGCGAGCGGGCGGGCCGGCGCGCCTCGCCACCGCGCGCGGGCGCGCATTGCGGCCCTGCGGCGTGGGCATGGGCCTAGTGTCGCGATTCGGAAGTTCGCTTGAGTGCGCCACCCGCTCCGGAGCGAACTTCCGAATCAAAGCGACACTAGCAACTCTATGAAGCTAGTGTGGTTTTGGATTTGAAGTTCCTGCGATGAGCTTGCCGCAGCAATGGCAGGAACTTCAAATCCACCACACTAGGCGCTTGGCCGCTGATATCCTGATGCGGTCGATGGCGACGCTTGTGGGACCGCAGGTCCGAGGAGATGGCGCAACCGACATCCTTGACGAAGGTGGGGCCGCTCGTTGCAATGAGGCGCTGCGGCCGCATAGAGCATGATCCGTTCGGCTCGAACGGGTCATGCTCTAGATTGTTGCATTTTGTCGCATTTTCTACGGCGAACCGGTTCCCACTTCGCCGGAAAATGCTCTTACCGCGCGGGAGGACGCCATGGCGATCGAGTTTGCCGTCAGCGATGCGGTCGCGACCATCACCATCAACCGTCCGGAGCGCCTCAACGCCATGGACGCCGAGCACTACGCGGCGCTCTCGCGCGCATGGATTGCGGTGCGCGATGATCCGGCGATCCGCGTAGCGATCGTGACCGGCGCCGGCGAGCGCTCGTTCACCACCGGCGCCGACCTGAAAAGCTTCATTCCGCGGCCGGCCGAGCTTGCCGATAGCTGGCTCACCCAGCGCGACCCGCTGCTCAATCGCGGCCTCGAAGTGTGGAAGCCGGTGATCGCGGCGGTCAACGGCTATTGCCTCGGCGGCGGCATGACGCTGCTGCTCGCCACCGACATCCGCATCGCCGCCGAGCACGCCACGTTCAGCCTCGCCGAGGTCAAGCGCGGGGTCGTGCCGGGCAACGGCGGCACGCAGCGCATCCTGCGCCAGCTTCCCTATCCCGTAGCCATGGAAATGCTGTTGACCGGGGAGGCGATCGACGCCGCCACCGCCGCACGCTGGGGCCTCCTCAACAAGGTCGTGCCGCTCGCCGAGCTGATGCCGACCGCCATCGCCTACGCGCGCAGGATCGCCGCCAACGCGCCGCTCGCCGTGCAGGCGGCCAAGGAACTCGCCGTGCGCTCGCAATATGTCGACCTCGCGACCGGGCTGCGGCTGGAAGCGATCGCCAACCGGTTGCTGCAGACGAGCGAGGACGCCGCCGAAGGCCCGCGCGCCTTCGCCGAAAAGCGCGCGCCCCAGTTCACCGGCCGCTGACATGGCACTGCCGCTCGCGGGCCTCCTCGTCATCGACCTCGGGCAGATCTATGCCGGGCCCTATTGCACCTTTCTGATGGCCATGGCGGGTGCCGACATCGTCAAGGTCGAGCCGCCGCGCACGGGCGAGAACCTGCGCGGCCGCTCTAGCCACGGCGAGCCGCTGCCCTTCGTGCTGCTCAACCGCAACAAGCGCGCCGTCAGCCTCAACCTCAAGGACCCGCGCGGGCGCGACCTCCTGATCGCGCTCGCGCGCCGCGCCGACGTGCTGGTCGAAAATTTTGCGCCGGGCGTGCTCGACCGGCTGGGCTGCGGCTGGCGCGTGCTGCAGGCGGCCAACCCGCGCCTGGTCTACGGTTCGAGCACGGGCTACGGCCTCACCGGCCCCAAGCGCGATCTGTTGGCCATGGACCTCACCGTGCAGGCGATGAGCGGCGTCATGAGCGTGACCGGCTTTCCCGAGCATCCGCCCGTCAAGGCCGGGCCGGCGTTCTGCGATTTTGCGGCGGGCGTCCATCTTTTTGCCGGCGTCTTGGCGGCGCTCTACGAGCGCGAGCGCACCGGCCTCGGCCGCCTCGTCGAGGTGTCGATGCTGGAGGCAACCCTGCCCACGCTATCCTCCAATCTCGCCGCCTGGCATGCGAGCGGCGGCAAGGCGCCGCCGCGCACCGGCAATCACCACGGCAGCCTGGCGGAGGCCCCCTACAACGTCTATCCCGCCGCCGAC
>DATBWJ010000052.1:0-2360 GCA_036514935.1 Xanthobacteraceae bacterium | reverse complement strand
CGAGCGCAGCCAGCGCGAACAGTGCGTGCGGGAACTGCTCTGCCGCGTGACGGGCGCCGAGGCGGCGACGGTCGTCAACAACAACGCGGCCGCCGTGCTCTTGGTCCTCGCCACGCTGGCCAGCCGCCGCGAGGTGCTCGTTTCGCGCGGCGAGCTGATCGAGATCGGCGGCAGCTTCCGCATGCCGGAGATCATGAAGGCGGCGGGATGCCGGCTCGTCGAGGTCGGCACGACGAACCGCACGCACCTCAAGGACTACGACGGCGCGATCGGTCCGCGGACCGCGCTGCTGATGAAGGTCCACCCCAGCAACTACGAAATCCGCGGCTTCACCAGCGCGGTCAGCGAGCGCGAGCTTGCCGCGCTCGCCCGCGCCCGCTCGCTGCCGATGGTGAGCGACCTCGGCTCCGGCATGCTGGTCGACCTGCGCAGATGGGGGCTGCCCTACGAGCCGACGCCGGCCGATGTGATCGCGGACGGGGTCGATGTCGTGACCTTCAGCGGGGACAAGCTGCTCGGCGGGCCGCAGGCTGGAATCATCGTCGGTCGCGCCGACCTTCTCGCTCGGCTCAAGCGCAACCCGCTCAAGCGCGCGCTGCGGCTCGACAAGCTCACGCTGGCGGCGCTGGAAGCGGTCCTGCGCATGTACGCCGATCCCGAGCGGGTGGCTGAGCGCGTTCCGACCCTGCGCCATCTCACCCGGCCACTCGCCGACATCGCCGCGCAGGCCGAGCGCCTGCTGCCCGCCTTCCGGCGCGCGCTCGCCGGGCGTGCCAGCGTCGCGAGCATCGCCTGCGAGAGCCAGGCCGGCAGCGGATCGCTGCCGGCAAGCCGGCTGCCAAGCCGGGCCCTGGCCATCCGGCCGCTCGGCCGACGCCCAGAACGCGCGGTCGAGGATTTTGCCCGCGCCTTTCGCGCGCTTGCCGTCCCGGTGATTGGCCGCGTTCAGGCCGGCGCGCTGGTGTTCGACCTGCGCTGCCTCGACGATGAGGACCGATTGTTGACGCAGCTCGACCGGCTGGCGATCGGTCAGGCGGAATCCGGCTGATCACTCCGGCGTCATCACCGGGCCGGCGCCGGTTGCCGGCGACTTCGGATGGACGAGCGCGGCGCCCTTCGAGAGCGGCTGGACCGAGCGCTCGTAGATCGCCAGCCAGCCCTCCTCCGAATGTTGATCGACGAGCTTGAGGTGGGCGCGCCGCACCGCAAGCTCGTCCTCGGCCACGTGCAGATCGACCGTTCGCGCCTCGGCATCGATGGTGATGCGGTCGCCATCGGCCACCAGCCCGAGCGGTCCGCCGGTCGCGGCCTCCGGGTTGATCTCGCCGACCACCAAACCCTTGTTGACGAGGCCCGAGAGCTGGCCATCGGTCACCACCGCGACCTCGGGGCCGAGGCCGGCGCCATCGATGGCGAAGACGATGCGGGACGCCATGCCCATGCCCGGCCCGCCGCGCACGCCGAGCCCGCGCAGGACGACGACATCGCCCGGCAGGATCTTCTTTTCGCGCAACGCCGCAATCGCCTCGTCGGCCGAGCCGAAGCAGCGCGCGCGGCCGTCGAACCGCAGCGTCTTGTCGCGCCGCAGGCCCAGCTTGATGATTCCGCCCGCCGGGGCGAGGCTGCCGCGCACGATCACGATGGCGGCGCCGTTCGAGTACGGGCGGCTGAGCGGCCGGATCACCTCGTCGTTGGCGACCGTGGCGTCGCGCAGGTTCTCGCCGACCGTCTTGCCGGTCACCGTGAGCGCCTGCTTGTGCAGCAGGGGCTCGATCTGCTTCATGACCGCCTGCGCGCCGCCGGCCGCCTCAAAATCCTCGATCGAGATCTCGCCGATCGGCCGCACGGCGCTCAGCACCGGGATCATGTCGGCGCACTCCTCAAACAGCTTGTAGACGTCGATGTCGCTGCCGGCCTCGACCGCGGTCGCCTGCAAATGCTTGATGCAGTTGATCGAGCCGGCAACGGCCATGACGGTCATTGCGGCGTTGGCGAAGGCGGCGCGGGTGTAGATTGCACGCGGCCGCAGGTCCTCCCGCACCATCTCGACGATGCGGCGGCCGGCGCGCCGCGCGAACTCGAACATGCGCTCAGAATTGGCCAGGACCGGCGCGCTGCCGGGCAGCGCCATGCCCAACGCCTCGCACACGATGTGCATCGAGTTCGCCGTGCCCATGCCGGAGCACACGCCCGGGCCGCGGATCGCGTTCTCGCTCATGCCGAGCAGGTCGTCGAAGCTGAGCTTGCCGGCGACGTGGTGGCCCGCACCGAGGAAGACCTCCTCGATGTCGACGTGGTGATTGCGAAACGTCCCGCTCGGCTGGTAGCCGCACGGCACCAGGATGGTCGGGATGTCGAGG
>DATBWJ010000051.1:0-2172 GCA_036514935.1 Xanthobacteraceae bacterium | reverse complement strand
GCGGCGGGAGGCGGAGGCGGCGCGGCGCGACGGCTTTGTCGGCAAGATGGCGATCCATCCGGCGCAGGTGCCCATCATCAACGAGGTGTTCACGCCGAACGCGGAGGCTATCGCCAAAGCGCGGGCGATCACCGCCGCGTTCGAGGCCGCCCCCGCCGCCGGCGTCGTCGCCATCGAGGGCGTCATGTACGACCTGCCCCATCTCAAGCGCGCCCGCGCGCTGCTCGCGCGCGCGAGCCCGGCCGGGCGCAGCTAACGCGAGATGCCTTCGGATCGAGTCATTTGGAGTCATTGCGAGGCGGGCAGAGCCCGCCGAAGCAATCTCGCTGAGATCGCCACGCCCCCTGCGGGGGCTCGCGATGACGGCGACTGCGACGGGGCGAGTGCACTTGAAATCATCCCGCTGTAGTACATGGCTTGGCGGGAGCGCAGCCCTTGCGCAAAGCCCTGTTGCTATGTCTGTTGCTGTTTCTTTTGACCGTAGACCTGCGCCGGATCGAAGGTCTTGTCGGCGTCGCGGAATTCGAGCGTGACCGCGGGGCCGGCCGGCTCCTTGATGTGCACCGCGCGGTAAAAACACGTCTTGCGACCGGTGTGGCAGACCCCGCGCCCCAGTTGCTCGACGCGGATCCACAGTGCGTCCTGGTCGCAATCGACCCGCATTTCGAGCACGCGCTGGGTGTGGCCGGAAATCTCGCCCTTGCGCCACAGCGTCTTGCGCGAGCGGCTGTAGAACCAGGCCTCGGCGGTCTCGATGGTGCGGCCGAGCGCCTCGGTATTCATGTGGGCAAGCATGAGCACCTCGCCCGACCAGGCGTCGGTGACGATGCAAGTGATCAGTCCGTTCTCGTCGAATTTTGGTGCGAAGACGTGGCCCTCCTCGACCTGCTCGGTCGACATGCGGGCGGCGAACCGGTACTTCTTCTCGCCGTCGGAAAGCGAAGGGTTCGTGCTCATGGCCCCCCGCGCACGAGAGTGAGGAAGCGCGTCTGGGCGTGCGGATCGTCGCGGAACTGGCCGAGGAAACCGGTGGTCACCGTGAGCGTGCCGGCCTTGGCGACGCCGCGCAGCGACATGCAGGTGTGCTCGGCAGCCAGCATGACCGCGACCCCGCGCGGACGCAGCACCTTCTCGATCGACAGCGCGACTTGCGAGTTGAGGTGCTCCTGCGTCTGCAAGCGCAGGGCGAACACGTCGATCAGGCGCGCGAGCTTGGACAGGCCGACCACGCGCTCGATCGGCAGATAGGCGATGTGCGCCTTGCCGAAGAACGGCATCATGTGGTGCTCGCAGTGGGAATGAAACGGGATGTCGCGCACCAGCACGAGGTCGTCGTAGCCGCCGATCTCGGTGAAGGTGCGGTCGAGCACGTCCTCCGGGCTCTCGCGGTAGCCGCTGTAGAGCTCATCGTAGGCGGACACCACGCGCTTGGGCGTGTCGATCAGGCCTTCGCGCGCCGGATCGTCGCCGGTATACGCGATGAGCGTGCGCACCGCCGCTTCGGCTTCCTCGCGCGAAGGACGGCGGGGCCGCGGGCTGGTGTCGGCGGGCACGGTGCTGCGCTTCTTGAAGACGGCGTCCATTGACGGTCGCTCCGTTCGACCGGCGCCTAAAGCGGCTCCGGGAGTGTCACCGGGGCGCACGTCGCCCCCGTGTCGCTGCGACACAGGGGAACCGGACGCCGCCATACCTTCCCGGCCGAGGCCATTCCGCCGCGGCCGGCCGATCCTTATATAATCGCCGGGCGGTCAGGCACAATCAACTCCGTGGCATGTGTGCCGCGAGACCTTCCTCGGGAGGAACGGGCTCTCATAGATCATGCTCAACGAGGTCTACAACAAGCGGATTCTGGAACTGGCCGGGAACATCCCGCGGCTCGGGCACCTGCCCGACCCGGATGCCAGCGCCACGGCCCATTCCAAGCTGTGCGGATCGACCGTCACCGTCGAGATCAAGATGGAGGGCGACACGGTCACCGACTTCGCCCATCAGGTAAAGGCGTGCGCGCTCGGCCAGGCCTCCTCCTCGATCATGGCGCGCAACGTCGTCGGGGCAAGAACGCCCGAGCTGCGCGAGCTGCGCGAGACCGTGCGCAGAATGCTCAAGGAGAATGGCACGCCGCCGACCGGCAAGTGGGCGGACATCGCCGTGCTCGAGCCGGTGCGCGACTAC
>DATBWJ010000050.1:0-5314 GCA_036514935.1 Xanthobacteraceae bacterium | reverse complement strand
CACGGGCCGGCGCACCGGCGCGCTGAGCGCGAGCGCCGCGGCCCCTGCGCTTCTATTCGCGCTTGATGTTGGCCTCCTTCACGATCCTGCCGAGGCGCGCGATGTCGCTCTTGATCATTTCGCGGAACTGCTCGGGCGTGTTGGTGTTGACATAGAGGCCGAGGCCCGCCAGCCGCTTCACCACCTCCGGCATTTTCAACACCTTGTCGATCTGCGTATGCAGGGTTTTTACGATCTCGGGCGGCATTTTGGGGGGGCCGACCAGGCCGAACCAGATGTCGAGGAAGACCGAGGGATGGCCGACCTCGGTCATGGTCGGCACGTCCGGCAGTTCCGGCATGCGCTGCTTGGAGGTGACCGCCAGCACGCGCACCGACTTGGCTTCGAGATATTGGCGGGCCGAGCCGAGGCTGGCGTACATATAGTCGACGCGCCCGGAAGCCACGTCGGGCATGGCCTGGCCCGCGCCCTTGTAGGGGGCATGCGTCATCGCTACGCCGAGCGAATTGGCGAGCATGGTGCCAAGCAGATGGCCGCCGGAGCCCACGCCCGAGGAGGCGTAGGTGAGGCCGTTCGGCTTTTTCTTCGACAGATCGAACAGCTCGGCCGCCGACTTCGCCGGCAGGCTGGCCGGCACCAGCAGCAGGCTCGGGAAGCTCCACGTCATCATGATCGGGGTAAAATCGTTGACCGGGTCGTAGGGCAGGTCGGGGATCAACGTCACGTTGATGGCGAAGGCGGCGGCGTCCGCCTGCAGGATCGTGTAGCCGTCGGGCGCCGACTGGCGGGCCGCCTGCGCCGCCACCACGCCGCCGCCGCCCGGCCGGTTCTCGATCACGGCCGAAGGCCAGCCGCCTTCCATCAGTTTCTGCGCGACGATGCGGAGCGCGATCTCCGAGCCGCCGCCGGGCGCAAAGGCCGAGATGAACTTGACCGGCTTGCTCGGATAGGTCTGCGCCTGCGCCGGCAGCGCAAGGGCAAGAAATGCAAGAACCGCCACCATCCTCTTCATCGGAGACCTCCCTGATCTGTGATGGGCATGTTCGAGTCCTGGTTCCTATTCTGCGCCGCCTCGCGGCCGATGGTGAACCGGTTTCCGCTTCGGCGGAAAATGCTTTTAGCGCACGAACCGGTAGCGGAACCGTTCGCCATCGGCCTCGATGCGGCCCGCGGTGGGCGCTGGAAAGTGTACCGGCATCATCAGCGTCGCGACACCGGCATGTGCCTCAAGGAAGCGGCGGCGCGTGCGCGCGGCGAGCTGCGGATCGCTGCAGAAGGCCGTCGACCAGTCGGGCTCGCGGCACTGCAGCGGATGGTGCATGAGGTCGCCGAGCACGATCGCCTCCTCGCCCTGCGAGCGAATGTGCACGCAGCAATGATAGGGCGAATGGCCGGGCGTCAGCGACAGAAACACGGTATCGTCGAGCGCAAAGCTCTCGTCGACGAGCAGCGCCTGGCCGGCCTCGACCACCGGCGCGCAATTCATCGCCCACACCGCCCCGAAATTGCCGCCGGGGCTCTCGCCCCGCCGCGCGGCGTTCTCCCAATACTCGTATTCGAGCTTGTGGAAGACGTACTTGGCGTTGGGAAAGGTCGGCTGCCAGCGGCCGTCGCGGAGGCTGGTGTTCCAACCGGTGTGGTCGATGTGCAGGTGGGTACAGAAGACATAATCGACGTCGGCAAAGCTGAGGCCGAACGCGCGAAAGCCATCGAGCCACGGCGCCTTGGGGAAGTCCAACGGCGCCCCGTAGCCCTTGTCCTCGCCCGTGCAGGTGTCGACGAGGATGGTGCGGCGCGGCGTGCGCACGACGAAGGTCTGATAGGTTATCACCAGACGGCCGGAGGCCGGGTCGTAGAGGAACGGCTCCATCTCGGCGAGATGGCGATGGGCGATGACCGGGTCGCTGGTGGGGAAGTACTGCTCGGGCTTGCGCCACGGCCCGTCGCGTTCGACCAGGCTTGCGAGCGCGACCTCGCCGATCCTGATCTCACGCATCGCGCGCCCTGACACTGCGCCCCAAAAGCTCGGCGCCGGGCGCCGCTTCAGTGCGGCCCAGGTACTCGGCGGCGAGGTAGCCGAAGGTCATGCCGGAGGCGAGCGTGAGCCCGGCCTGGTAGCCGGCACCGAACTCCACGCGCGCCGCCGCGTTGCCCACCGCGTAGAGGCCCGCGATCGGCCAGCGGCGCTGATGCAGCACCTGGCCCCATTCGGTGGTGAGCAGGCCGACCGAGCCGGCCCCGCACGGGTGCAGCTCGACGCCGTAGAACGGCGGCTGCGCGATCGTGCCCAAGCTCCGGTTGCGCCCGTCGCCGCCGAGGTACCGCGCGAGCCGCCACGCGCGCCCGCCGCGTTGGAAGTCGTCGTCGCGACCCGCGCGCACGAAACCGTTGAAGCGCTCGACCGTCTGCCCAAAACCGTCCGGGTCGATGCCGAGCCGGCGGGCGAGACCCGCCACGGTGTCCGCTTGCGGCACCCAGGGCGGAACGCCCGCGCCCTCCTGGCGACCGGCGAACGAATAGGCGGCCGCGTATTGCGCGTCGAAAATCAGATAGCACGGCACGTTGGGGTAGTCGTGGATCGCCGGGTCGAACAGCCGCAGCGCCGGGACGATGCCCTGGAAATAGGTCTCGTCGGCGAATCGGCGGCCGGCGCGGTTCACCACCATGGTGTGCGGGCTGAACATCTCGATGATGCCGGCCTGCTGGATGCGCGGCTCCTCGCCTTCCTTCTCGGGCGGGATCGAATAGCCGAGGAAGAGCTGCATGTTGTTGGGCGAGCGGCGGAAGGCGGCGCCGATCTCGGTGGCGAGCACGAAGCCGTCGCCGGCGATCGCGGGCGGGTACTGGGAAATCCAGTTGGTCCAGCCGTCGAGGTCGCGCACCATTGTCGGGTTGGACTCGTATCCGCCGGTGGCAATGACCACGCCGCGCGCAGCCGCAATCTCGCCGTCGGCCTTGGTGATGACGCCGGTGACGCGGTGCCCGTCGAAAGCGAGCCGCTCCACCTGCACGCCGGTGCGCGGGGACACGCCGCGCGCCAGCAGCGCCTTGAGGAAATGGCAGATGAGCCCGACGCCCTGACCGCGCATGTCCTTGGCGCGGCGCTCGCGCACGAGGTCGCGGTCCCAATGCGGCGCGCGGTTCCAGCCGCCCCAGGCGATCGCCTCCTCCATGGTGACGTAGACCGGCAGCGTCGGCGGCACGCGCACCCGCTCGCGCCAGCCGTCGAGCTCGTGACCGGAGATCAGCTCGACCTCGATCATGCGTCCTTCGGCGTGCGCGCCGGCAGCGATGCCGTAGTAATGATCGGGCAGGCCCCGGATGAGACGGAAACGGACGCCGCAGCGCTCGAAGAACTGCGCGGCTTCGTCGGCGCGGTCGATGAAGGCGAAGAAATTCTGCTCCCAGGCCTCCCCGCCCGCCAGGAAGCGCATGTACTCCACGACCTCCGCGCGGCTGTCCTGATAGCCCGCCGCGCGGGCGAGATGATTGTCGCCGATCCAGATCAGCCCGGCCGATTCGCACGTGCCGCCGCCGATCTTGGCGTCCTTCTCCAACACGAGGCAGGTGAGGCCCTTCTCATGGGCCGCGAGCGCGGTGGCGAGCCCGGCGATGCCGGTGCCCAGCACGACGACATCGTATGCGGCCTTCCGCGACTTTGCGCCCACCGCTGCCTCCCCCGTCGCCGTTTTCGACCGCCGCCATTCGACAGGCGAGCGCGACGCGAGTCAACCTCGCCGGGTCTGCGCGGTCAGCCAGCGCGGCGAGCAGCAGCCTTGAGCGCCGGGGCGTCGGCGGGGACGCCTGGCGCCGCCGGCGGCGGATAGGTATGGCGGGCGCCATTGATGTCGTCGATCTCGTAGCAGCCGCGCGCGGCCGGCCGGGCATAGCTCGGCCCAATCGGCACCTTGCCGGCGCCGCCCGGAATGTCGAGCACGTAGCTCGGCTGGCACAGCCCGGACAGCCGTCCGCGCAAGGCGCGCACCAGATGCTGGCCGTCGGCGATGGCGGTACGAAAGTGCCCGGTGCCGGGGGCGAGGTCGACGTGATGCAGGTAGTAAGGCTTGATGCGGCATTCGACGAGCGCGCGCATCAGCTCGCCGAGCGTTGCAGCGTCGTCGTTGACGCCCTTGAGCAGCACGGTCTGGCTCAGCATGGGCACGCCGGCGTCGATAAGCCGCGCGCAGGCCGCGCGCGCGGCGGCGGTCAGCTCGCGCGCGTGGTTGACGTGCACGACGACGTAGGTGGCCTTGCCGGCCGCCTTGAGGGCGCGCACGAGCGCACGCGTGACCTGCTCGGGCGCGGCGATCGGCACGCGCGTGTGCACGCGCAGGATTTTGACATGCGCGATCGCCGCAAGCTCGCGCGCGAGCGCGCGCAGCCGGCGCACCGACGCCACCAGCGGATCGCCGCCGGTGAGGATGACCTCCCAGATGTCCTCGTGCGAACGGATGTAGTCCACGGCCGCCGACAGCTCCGCCGCCGACAACGCGCGCCCCTTGCCCGGGCCGACCATCTCGCGCCGGAAGCAGAAGCGGCAATAGACCGGGCAGACGTGAACGAGCTTGATGAGCACGCGGTCGGGATAGCGGTGGACGAGGCCGGCAAGCGGGCTGTGCGCCTCGTCTGCGATCGGATCGGCGCGCTCCTCGGGCCGCCATGCAAGCTCGGCCGGATCGGGGATGAACTGGCGCGCGATCGGATCGCGCGGGTCGCCCGGGTCGATCAGCGCGGCCAGGCCAGGCGTGACGGCGAGCGCATAGCGCGCGGCCACCTCCTCGAGCGCGCCGCGCCGGTCGGCCGGCACCAGGCCAGCCGCGATGAGATCCGATGAGCTGCGCAGGGTTTTTTGGGCCGTCATCGGCAGTCTCGTTCGTTGTGGAAAGGCGTCGTTTGGTCATACCGGCTCGGCGGATTGCGGCGTTCCGCCGGACTGCACGGCCGCGCTAACATGGCGATCATGCCAAATGCCGTCAAACCGGCGTGACAAGCAAGGGAATGCGCCATGAGCCGCCGCGTCGAAGTCAAGCTCAGCTCCGGCCCGCTTGCCTATTTCGAGTTCGGCGAGGGCCGGCCGCTCCTCTATCTGCACGCCGCCGGCGGGCCGCAGGTCACCACATTCCTCGAAAATCTCGCCCGCACACACCGCATCGTCATGCCGATCGCGCCGGGCTTTGAGGGCACGCCGGCGCACGAGACGGTCACGACGGTCCCCGATCTCGCCGATCTGTACGCCGAACTCATCGCCACGGCGGTCGGGTCCGCGTGCGACGTGATGGGCCACTCGTTCGGCGGATGGACGGCTTTGTGGCTC